>NZ_WBKP01000002.1 GCF_009602465.1 Cumulibacter manganitolerans
ACCAGCCGAAGTCCTCAACGAGGTACTCTCAACGCCGCCAAAAACAACAGGCGTTGCGACGACCGCGTGAATCCGCCCGGCGTTTTGGTACCGAAGTACGCCGCAAGTCGGTTGTCTCGGTTGGTCAGCGCGTGCTGGCGCCGGCGAGTGAGTCCACGTAGGCCTCGATGTCGGCGAACGCCTCGAACACGTCGAACTCGTCCGGCAGCAGCATGGCCAGGTAGGCCACGCCACGGAACTGCGCCGTCAGCTGCCGGGCCACCGTCTTCGGGTCGACGTCCGACCGGATCGAGCCGTCCCGCACGCCGCGCGCCGTCGCCTCCTCCGTGCTGCTCAGCGCGATGCGGTTCAGCTCTTGCATCTGCTCGGTCAGGCTCGGTAGCGGCTGGATCGCCGCCTCGAACATCAGGGAGTACAGCGCCCGCATGCGCCGGGTCGAGATCTTCCAGCCGTCGCGGACCGTGGCGACCCTGATCCGCAGCCCCTCGAGCCCGTCGGCCTCGTCGATCGCCGGGTTCACGTAGGTCTCGAACCAGCCGATCGTCATGCGATCGACCAGCGCCAGCAGGAGACCCTCCTTGGAGCCGAACCGGCGGGTCACCAGGCCGTGGCTGTAGCCGGCGCGCTCTCCGATCATCGCGAGGGTGGTGTTCGTCAGTCCGACCTCGGAGATCAGCTCGGCGGCGGCGTCCAGGAGCTTGCGGGTCGACAGGGCGGAGCGCGCCTGCTTGGTCGCGGGCGCGCCGCCGGCGGGCGGCACCTCCCGCGGGCTCGCCCCATCGTCGTGCAGCTTCATGACCCCTCCAACGGGCGGTGCGTGGTCGGTCCGCCGGCTCCGGCTGCGCTAATTCTGGCATTCGTACTAGCGAACGAGCGCGCCGGCGCGGGACCACCGAAGTGGCCCCGCGCCGGCGCGGGTGGTGCGTCTGGCGTCAGTCCTTGCCGACGGCGACGCCGCGCAGGTCGGGGCTGCCGCTGGACTTGTGGTAGATGTTCGAGACGTCCTTCTGCATGGCGGTCGACAGATGGATCATGCACACCGGGATGATGTGCGGCGGCGTCTTGACCCACGCATCCATCATCTTCTCGTACGCCGCGTTGCGCTTCGCGGGATCGAGGAAGGACGCCCCCTCCGTGGCGTACTTCAGGATCTCTGGGTTGTCGGCGCCTCCGGGGTTGAACAGCGCCTTCGGCGCCAGGTAGCGGCCATTCAGCGCGTCCGGATCGTTGAGGCCGGTGAAGACCGAGCTGACGATCTGTGCCGACTTGTCCAGCGAGAACTCCTGGACCATCTGCGCCGGCGGGAGCGGCTTGACCGACACCTTGATGCCGATGTCCTCGAACTGGCTCTGCACGACCTCGGCGAACTTGGTGTAGATGGTGACGTTCGGGGTCGCGTTCACCAGCTCGAGGTCCTTGATCCCCTTGTCCTTGAGTATCTTCTTGGCGGCCTCGGGGTCGTACGGGAAGTCGTCCAGACCGTCGCCGACCTTCTTGCTGTACCCGGGGCTGTCCACCGAGAACGGCTGGATCTGCGGGGTGCAGTGCCCGTCGTACATGCCCTCGGCGATCGCCTTGCGGTCGATTGCCATGTTGAGCGCCTTGCGGACCTCGGGATCGCCCAGCCCCGGCGTCTGGGTGTTGAGCGCGACGTACAGGAAGATCGCGCTCGGCTTGGCGATGACCTTGAGGCCGGCCTTCTCGGCGTCGTCCAGCTGGTCCGGGTTGATCTGCGCGGCGTCCAGCTCGCCTGCGGCGAGCGCGTTGTAACGGGTCTGGTCGTCACTGATCAGCTTGTAGGTAAGGGTCGCGACCTTCTGCGCATCGGGGTCCCAGTAGTTGGCGACCTTCTCGTAGTTCACCTGGTCGCCGGGCACCTGGGAGGTCACCCGGTAGCCGCCGATGCCGACCGGTGCGGTCTTCAGCGTGCCGGCCTGCGCGGCCGTCGGCGAGACCATGACGCCGGCGCGGGCGGCGAGCGCGACGGACAGCGGGCCGAGGCCTCCGCTGACGTTGATCTTGACCGTGCGCGGGTCGACGACGTCGATACTGGTGATCTGGTAGACCTCGCCGGCGATCTTGCTCTCCTTGGCGCGGTACCGGTCCAGGTTGAACTTCACGGCGTTGGCGTCGAACGGCGTGCCGTCCGCGAACGTCAGGCCCTCACGCAGCGTGAGCGTCAGAGAGCTCAGGTCGTCGGCGGCCTTGAAGGAGGTGGCGAGCTGCGGCTCGATGTCACCGTCCGGAGTCTGCGAGAGCAGCGTGTCGTAGACCGGCCGCCAGAACGCGATGTCGGCCCCGTTGATGCTGTCGACGGGATCCCAGCTCGACGCGAACGCCGTGTACGCGTAGCTGAAGTGACCGTTCGGGTCGTAGTCCTTGGCGAGCTCGACGCCGGTGGCGTACTGGTCGGTGGCCTTGGTCTTCTTGGCCGGGGCGTCACCGCATCCGGCCACCAGCAGGCTGGTCGCGAACAGGGCCGCGGTGAACTTAAGTCGGCTACGCATGGTGCCTCGTCTCTGCACGGAGGGTTCCGGGTCGCGACGAGGGTCCGTCCGGCGACCGGAAAATGTATCGGTCGCTCAAATATATAAATGGCTATCAGGGGTGTCAATTCCCCGTGAGCGCGCGCCCCTCCGCCCCAGCGGGCGGCGCTGCGGCCGCCGGATCGCCCGGGGTCGAGTCGGTGCGCAGACCGCCGAGGATGAGGTCCGCGAGGATCTCCGCGACCTCGTCGCTGGAGTGCTCGCCCCGCGCTCGGAACCACTGGGAGACCAGGCTGACCATGCTGAGCAGGGCGTTCGTGATCACGCGGTCGTCCGAGCGGAAGACGCCGGCGCGCACGCCGTCCTCGATGGCCTCCTGCCACAGCCGCTGCACCTCGTCGCGGCTGACCTGCAGCTGATCCTGGTGCGGCTTGGAGAGCGCCGCGCGATCGCGCAGCTCGATGGTCACCTGGCGGCGATACCGGATGATCTGGGTGATGTGGTTGTGGATCATCGCCCGCACCCGCTCGGCTGGGTCGCTGTGCGCGGCCACGGTGCGTGTCGTGCTCTCGTGCATGTCGTCGATGTACGAGATGAGGATCTGCCACAGTAGTTCGTCCTTGGACTTGATGTGGTAGTACAAGGCGCCCGATTGCACACCCGCCGCCTTGCCGATCTCTGAGACACTCGTGCCGTGGAACCCTTGGCGAGCGAACAGCTTCGTCGCCTCGTGCAGGATTCGCTTGCGGGTCTCGCCGGTGGACGCCTCGGGTGGCCGACCGCGGCGGGCGGGCTCCTGAGTCATGGTTCCCCCTCGACGTTCCGGTGCACGCGCACGCGGCGCGATGCTCTGTAGTAAGTGTTCACTACATTTTGGGCCGCCGTCCGCCACCGCGGCAGAAAAGATCGGTAACGAACGAATAACGGAACCGGCCCGACGCTTAAGGCGGAGTAGGTTGTTGGCTACCTACCAATGGAGGTGGATGTGGCCGGCCAACCCGACTTCAGCGAGTTCGAGCTCGTTCCGCACGAGAACCGCTTCGAGTCCTTCCACCCGGGGCAGCGGTTCGTGCACCACTGGGGACGCACGCTCACCGCCGCCGACACCATGCAGTTCAGCACCAGTACCTGCGCGTGGCGTCCGCTGTACGTCAATCGCGAGTACGCGAAGGCGGACGGACACCCCGACGTCCCGGTGAACCCCGCCCTGCTGCTGTGTACGGCGGTGGGCCTGTCGGTGGAGGATCTCAGCGAGGGTGGCGGCCCGTTCCTGGGCGTGAACGACGTCGAGTTCGTGCGACCGGTCTATCCGGGCGTCACGATCACCGCGGAGTCCGTCGTGGAGGAGACGCGCGAATCGCAGAGCCGTCCCTCGGCCGGCATCGTCACCTGGCGGACCACCGTGACCGACGAGACCGGGGAGGTGGTGCTGACCTACCGGCGCACCAACCTGGTGCGCAAGGGCGAGCCGGGAGAGGTGCCGGCATGACCGCGACGACGAACACCAGCGGCTCGCGGCTTCTCGGTGCCTTCGGCTGGTTCGAGGACTTCACCGTCGGGCAGAAGCTGCGGCACAGCCGGGCATCGACCGTCGACGAGCTCGAGGGCTCGGGGATCGCCAAGCAGGTCCTGAACACCGCGGACTCGCATTGGAACGAGCACAATGCCAACGGGCTGGCCGAGGGGCGGCTGGTCTTCGGGCTCGCCACCGCGTCGCTCGTGCTGGGGCTGTCGGGCTTCGACACGATGGAGCACGCGCTGGCGGAGCTGCGCTACGACAACCTCCGCTTCACCGCCCCCGTGGTCCACATGGACACCATCACCGCGTACTCCGAGGTCGTCGACGTGCGGGACGCCGACCGGCCGGACGCCGGCATCGTCACGTTCCGGCACTACGGGGTGCGTCAGGACGGCGTGATGGTGTTCTCCGGCGAGCGGACCGCTCTGATCAAGCGCAGCACCCACTGGAAAGGCGTCAACTAGATGAGCACTCGTCCGCACCGGCTCCGCCGTAGCGAGCTGTCGACCCCGGGAAGCAGCCCGAAGATGATCGCGAAGGCCGCGCAGAGCGCCGCCGACCTGGTGTTCCTGGACCTGGAGGACGCCGTCGCACCGTCCGAGAAGATCCCGTCGCGCGCCAACATCATCGCCGGGCTTAGCACTCAGGACTGGGGCTCGAAGACGCGCGCCTACCGGATCAACGGCGTGCACACGCAGTGGTGCCACGGCGACGTGATCGACGTGGTCGGAGCGGCCGGGCAGTACGTCGACGTGATCATCGTGCCCAAGGTCAAGTCGCCGCGCGACGTCTGGTTCGTCGACGACCTGCTGACCCAGGTGGAGATCGCGCACGACCTGGAGGTCGGCCGTATCGGCCTCGAGCTGCTGATCGAGGAGACCGAGGCGCTGTCCTGCGTCGAGGAGATCGCCGCCTGCAGCCCGCGTCTGGAAGCGCTGATCCTCGGCGTCGGCGACCTCTCGGCCTCCCAGGGCATCCGCGCCGGGCACATCGGCGGAGGGCAGGGCGGCGCGTTCAGCTATCCCGGCGACATGTGGCACTACGCCCGCAACCGGATGATCGTGGCCGCCCGCGCCAACGGCATCGACGCGATCGACGGCCCGTTCGGGGGCATCAAGGACCCCGACGGCTACCGCGTGCAGGCCGCGCAGTCCGCGACGCTCGGCGCGGTGGGCAAGTGGGCCATCCATCCGAGCCAGATCGAGATCGCCAACGAGGTCTACGCGCCGACCCGCGGCGAGATCGACAACGCGAAGGCCGTCGTGCAGGCGGTGCGTGAGGCGGAGGCGGCCGGCAACGGCGCGGCGAACCTCAACGGCGTGATGATCGACGCCGCCACGGCGCGGATCTTCGAGGCCGTGCTCGAGCAGGCGGAGCTATGCGGCCTGGAGTGACCGGCCGGCCGTCCACCGGGCCGTTGCGCGGGGTGCGGGTGCTCGACCTGACCGCGATGCTCGCCGGCCCGTACGGGTCGATGATCCTGGCCGACCTCGGGGCCGACGTGGTCAAGATCGAGCCGCCGACCGGCGACGTCACCCGGCACAGCGGCCCGCACCGCGCAGGCGACTCCGACGAAGCGTTGGCCGGCTACTTCCAGTCCGTCAACCGCGGCAAGCGCAGCCTGGTGATGAACCTGCGCGACGCGCGGACGAAGGAGCAGTTCCTCGAGCTCGTCCGCCACGCCGACATCCTGCTGGAGAACTACTCCGCCGGCGTCATGGACCGCCTCGGGCTCGGCTACGAGGTGCTGCACGAGGTCAACCCGGCGCTCGTCTACGGGACGCTGCGCGGGTTCGGCGATCCGCGGTCCGGGCGCAGCCCGTACACCGACTGGCCGGCCTTCGACGTCGTCGCGCAGGCGATGGGCGGCTTCCTCGGCATCACGGGCACGGCGGACGGCCAGCCGGTCAAGTCCGGTCCCGGCGTCGGTGACATCTTCCCCGGCACCCTCCTCGCGCTCGGCGTGCTCGCCGCCCTGCGGCATGCCGAACGCACCGGCGAGGGCCAGTTCGTCGACATCGCCATGTACGACGCCGTCCTCGCGCTGTGCGAGAGGGCGGTGTACCAGTACTCCTACCTGGACGCCGTCGCCCAGCCGATCGGCAACTCGCACCCGCTGCTGTTCCCCTTCGACATCTTCCAGACGTCCGACGGCTGGATCGCGATGGCCGCGCAGGCCCCGCACCATTGGGCGATCCTGTGCGACGCGATGCAGCGTCCGGACCTCGCGGAGGACCCGCGGTACGCCGCGAACATCGATCGCGTGGTGCACCGCGACGAGGTCGCGCCCGTCGTCACGGCGTGGGTCGCCGGGCACACCACCGCAGAGATCGTCGCCGAGCTGGGCGGCCGGGTGCCCGTGGGGCCGGTGAACCACATGAACGACATCTACGCCGATCCGCACGTCGCCGCGCGGGAGATGCTCGTCGACGTCCCCCAGCCGGGCTCCGCGACGCCCGTCACCGTCGCGGGGGTTCCGCTGAAGTTCAGCGGGACGCCGGCGCGGATCACCGACCGCGGCCCACTGCTCGGCGAGCACGACTACGACGACGTGCTCGCGGCCTGGACGCGGCCGCCCGAGCAGGACTGACCCCGCCCACCGACCGAAAGGTGCCGTACGCGCATGGCTGATCAGACCGAACTACTGGCGAGCGCCCTGCCGGAGTACCGCAGCGGCCCCATCCCGGACGACGTCCGGACGGTCGCCCGCTCGAGCGTGCTGGACTGGCTCGGCGTCACCATCGCGGCCGCCTCGAGCGAGCCGGTGCGCGGGCTGCGCTCCGTGCTGCGCCCAGAGGCAGCGCCTGGCGGATCGACTCTTGTGGGCGGCGGCCGCACGACGCCGCTGCTCGCCGCGCGCCTCAACGGCACCGCCGGGCACGTCCTGGACTTCGACGACGTCCTCGCCTCGTTCGGGCACCCGACCGTCCCGGTGCTGCCGGTGGCGCTCGCGCTCGCCGAGGACACCGGCAGCACCGGTGACGCGCTGCTGCGTGCCTTCATCGGCGGCATCGAGACCGAGGCGAGGGTGTCGGACCTGGTCGGCGCGCGGCACTACGAGGCCGGTTTCCATTCGACGGCCACGCTGGGAGTGTTCGGCGCCGCGGCGGCGGCTGCGATGCTGCTCGAGCTGGACGGGTCCGAGACGCAAACCGCCCTCGGGCTCGCGTCGCTCTCCTCGGCGGGGCTGAAGGCGGCCTTCGGGTCGTGGGGCAAGTCGCTGCAGGTCGGCCACGCGGCCGCTGAGGGCTTGCTGGCCGCGCTGCTCGCACGGGCGGGTGCCACGGGGCCACAGCCCGGGCTCGGAGGCACGCAGGGCTACCTGAGCACGCACCGCGTCACCCCCGACCCGACCGTGCGCGAGGAGGTCGACGCGCCGGGTCGGCCGTGGCGCACCACCGACATGCTGTTCAAGTACCACGCCTCCTGCTACGGCACGCACTCCAGCATCGAATCGCTCCTGGCGCTGCGCACCGAGGCCCACGGCGCCGACGTCCGGGAGATCCGGCTCGGGGTGTCCCCGAGGCACATCGGCATGTGCGACCAGACCGACGCGCGCACCGAGCTGCAGGGCAAGTTCAGCCTGGCCTTCACCAGCGCGCTGGCGTGGCTGCGCGGCAGCGCCGGCGAGGCCGACTTCCGCCCCGAATCGCTGGCGGACACCGCGGTCCAGGACCTCGCCACGCGGGTCCGCGTCATCGAGGACGCTGAGCGCGACTTCAGCACCACCGACGTCACCGTCCAGCTGGCCGACGGCCGGACGCTTCGTTCCGCGGTCAACATGGCCATCCCGGCGCCCGCCGGCGAGCTCGCGGCCCAGTGGAACCGCCTCGAGACGAAGTTCCGCAGGCTGACCGCACCGTTGCTGCCGTCCGGCGTCGTCGACCGGCTCGTCGCCGCGGTGGCCGGCATCGACCGGTCACCGACGCTCACCGGCCTGACCGCGGCGCTCGCCGCGGCCGGCGACGCACTGCACGCACCCACCACCGTCACCAGATAAGAGGACCGCATGCTGCCCAACGACGACTTCGTGGCCGGAGGCCTCACCGACGACCAGCGCGCGCTCCAGCTCCTGGCGCGCGAGTTCACCATGCGCGAGGTGCTGCCGGTCGCCAACGAGCTGGACCCGATCGAGGGCCAGATCCCGATGAGCCTGCGGGAGAAGATGGCCGAGGTCGGCTTCTTCGGGATCATGGTGCCCGAGGAGTACGGCGGCCTCGGCCTCGGCGCGATGGAGTACTGCATCGTCGCCGAGGAGCTGGCGCGCGGCTGGATGAGCGTCGCCAGCATCCTGGCCCGCGGCAACTCGCTGATGCACGGGCTCTCGGAGGACCAGCGCAAGAAGTACCTGCCGATGATGGTCCGGGGCGAGTTCCTTAACGCGACGGCGCTGTCCGAGCCGGAGGCCGGCTCGGACGTCGCGAACATCTCGTGCCGGGCCACACGGACGGACGACGGCTGGGTCATCAACGGGACCAAGATGTGGTGCACGTTCGCCGACGGCGCCGACTTCCTCACCGTCTTCGCGCGCACCGCGCCGCCGTCCGACCCCAGGCGCCGCCACGAGGGCGTCTCGACGTTCTTCGTGCCCAAGCAACGCGGCACCTTCCCCGACGGGATCAGCGGCACCAAGGTCCGCAAGATCGGCTACCGCGGCTGGAACACCTGGGAGCTGTCGTTCGACAACTTCGCATTGCCGGCCGACGCGTTGATGGGGCAGGAGGGCAAGGGCTTCCGGATGGCCATGTCCTTCCTCGACACCGCCCGCGCGCACACGGCGGCGCGCTCCATCGGCCTGGCCCGCGGCGCCCTCGAGGACTCCATCGACTACGCCAAGACGCGCATCGTCTTCGGCGACCCCATCGAGAAGTTCCAGGCGATCCGGTTCAAGATCGCCGACATGGCCACCCAGATCGAAGTGGCCCGGCAGATGATGTACGCCGTCTGCCGGCAGATCGACCGTGGCGAGCGGGCCAGCACCCAGGCCTCGATGGTCAAGCTGTTCGCCTCCGAGATGTCCGAGCGGGTCACCAGCGAGGGACTGCAGATCCACGCCGGCGCCGGCTACACGACGGACTTCGCCGTGGAGCGGTACTGGCGCGACGCGCGGCTGACCAAGATCTTCGAGGGCACCAGCGAGATCCAGCAGCGCATCATCTCGGACGCCGCCCTGGGCCGCTGAGCGGGACTTTTCTGCCGTCCCGCCGGGGCCATTAGTAACGAAGCGGTAACGGCCCCTCGCTATTAAGTGAGCGCTCAGTACATAGTCTGTGTGTCGTGGTTCGCAGTGACGTCCGTCATGCCAACTCGTTCCCTGTGAACCGGGACGCCGGCTTGATCGCCGGCTGACTGCTCAACCGGAAGGTTACTGGATGTATGAGATTCGGGTGAAGTGCCGATGATCGGGTATGCCGTCAGGCGGTTGTTGGTGGCGATCCCGATCATCGTGATCGTCGCGTGCATCACCTTCGGGCTGGTGTACCTCATGCCCGGAGACCCGGCGGCCACCATGGCCGGCGACGGCGCCTCGGCGGCGCAGATCGCCGCCGTCCGCCACGAGATGGGCCTGGACCGCCCGTTCTTCATCCAGTTCTTCGACTGGGGCGCCTCGGCGATCGGTGGCGACCTGGGGCGCTCGTTCCACTACGGGGTGCCGGTCGGCGAGCTGCTCACGCACCGCATCGGGGTCACCTTCTCCATCATCGTCGTGGGCATGTTCTTCGCGATCCTGATCGGGATCCCGGCCGGGCTGATCGCCGGGATGCGCCCGGGCAGCCTCACCGACCGGCTGGTGACCGGGCTGACCACCCTGGGCATCTCGGTGCCGGCGTTCTGGCTGGCGATGGTGATGATCTCGATCTTCGCGATCAAGCTGGGCTGGTTCAACGCGACCGGCTACACACCGATCTCGCAAGGATTCGGCGGCTGGATCTACTCGATGATCCTGCCGGGCCTGGCGGTGGCCGCGACGTCCGCGGCCGACATCGCCCGGCAGGCGCGATCGTCCGTGGTCACGGTCGTCGGTCAGGACTTCATCCGGACCAACCGCGCCATGGGCGTGAAGTCGCGGTCGGTCACGCTGCGCCACGTGCTGCGCAACGCCGGCGTGCCGGTCGCCACCGTGACCGGCCTGCAGGTCGAGCGGCTGCTCGGCGCCGCGGTCGTCGTCGAGCTGCTGTTCGCGATGCCGGGCATCGGCGACCTGGCGCTCACCTCGGTGCAGTCCCAGGACATCCCGGCGATCCAGGGCGTGGTGATCCTGGTGGCCTCGATCGTGATCGTGACCAACCTGGTGGTCGACATGTCCTATGCGTGGATCAACCCCAAGCTCCGGAAGCGGTGAGCGAGATGGCTGAGAACTCGACCAAGCAGGCGGTGCCCCAGGCGCCCGCCGACGAGGCCGCCGACGGGGCCGCCCGGACGGCGATCGCCGACTCGGACGCGCGCATCGCGGCCGCGGAGGGAATCGGCAGCGCTTCGACCGGCAGCCCGCTCAAGCGCTTCGTCAGGCGTCTCGTGCGCCAGAAGCTCGCGATGCTCTCGTTGGCCGTGCTGGTCTTCTTCATCCTGGTCGCGATCTTCTCCGACCTGCTGATGCCGTACGACCCGACCGACCAGTCGCTGCTGGACAAGAACCTCCCGCCGCACAACGCGCACCCGTTCGGCACCGACGACCTGGGCCGCGACGTCCTCAGCCGGATGATCGACGGCACCGCCATCACGCTGCTCGCACCGGTGATCGCGGTCGTCGTCGGCCTGGTCATCGGCGTCCCGTTCGGCCTCCTGGCCGGCTACTTCGGCGGCTGGATCGACTGGCTGTCCTCCCGCGTCGCCGATGCGCTGTTCGCGATCCCGGGCATCATCCTCGCCATGGCGATCGTCGCGGTGCGCGGCCAGTCGACGGTGAACGCGATGATCGCGGTCGGCATCCTGTTCGCGCCACGCTTCTTCCGCGTGCTGCGCGGCGAGACGATGGCGGTCCGCACCTCGATGTACGTCGACGCGGCGAAGACGATCGGCGCCTCGCCGTTACGCGTCATCCGCACCCACATCCTGCCGAACGTCGCGCCGTCGCTGATCGTGCAGTGCACGGTCATGCTGGGCTACGGCGTGCTCGTGGAGGCCGGCCTGTCGTTCTTCGGCATCGGCGTGCAGCCGCCCGAGGCGTCCTGGGGCGTGGTGCTGCGACGGTCGTTCGAGAGCATCAACGAGCTGCCGTTCCAGTCGCTGCCGCCGGGACTGGCCATCACCGTCCTGATCCTCGCGCTGCAGTTCCTCGGCGACGGCATGCGCGACTCGCTGGGCAAGGAGATCCGCAATGCCAAGTAGCGCACCGGGCCGCACCGCGACGGCCACCAGGACCGGCGAGGCGTCCAGCCTCAAGATCGAGGGCCTGCGGGTCTCGGCCGCGACCGACCAGGGACGCCTCGACGTCATCGAGGACGTGTCGCTGCAGCTGTACCCGGGCAAGATCACCGGGCTCGCCGGCGAGTCCGGCTCCGGCAAGACCGTGACCGCGCTGTCGATCATGCAGCTGCTCGAGCCGAAGGTCCTCAAGGTCGAGGCCGGCCGCGCGCTGCTCGGCGAGACCGACCTGCTCGCGCTGCGCGGCAAGGCCCTGCGGGCCACCCGCGGCAACGCCATCTCGATGGTCTTCCAGGAGCCGATGACCAGCCTCGATCCGATGTTCACCGTCGGCTGGAGCATCAGCGAGGTGATCCGGGGGCACACCGGCGTCGGCAAGGCCGAGGCGAAGCGCCGCACCATCGAGCTGTTCGAGAAGGTCGGCATCCCGCACCCCGAGCAGCGCTTCAACGCCTACCCCTTCCAGATGTCCGGCGGCCAGCTGCAGCGCGTGCTGATCGCCATGGCGGTCAGCTGCGAGCCGCAGGTGCTGATCGCCGACGAGCCGACCACGGCGCTGGACGTCACCGTGCAGGCGCAGATCATGCGGTTGCTGCAGCAGCTGGCGAAGGAGGGCATGGCGGTGCTGCTGGTCACCCACGACATGGGGGTCATCAGCGAGTACACCGACAACCTCGTCGTCATGTACGCCGGCCAGGTGATCGAGTCCGGCACCACGCGGGAGGTCATCGCGGCGCCGCAGCACCCGTACACCTCGGGCCTTCTGGCCTCGGTGCCCTCCACTCGCGAACGGCTCGACAAGCTGCCGTCCATCGCGGGCAAGGTGCCGCTGCTGCACGAGATGCCGCCCGGTTGCCGGTTCGCGCCGCGATGCCGCTTCACCGAGGAGAAGTGCCTCGCTCCGGTTCCCCTCGCCGTCAGCGAGCGCGGACGCTCCGTGCGCTGCGTCCGCGCCGACGAGCTCAATCTGGAAGGTGTCGAATGACCACCCAGACCCAAGCCGAGCCCACCCGCACGGCACCCGAACGCGGCGAGCTGGTGCTCGACGTCGAGGGGCTGGACAAGAAGTTCGTCACGCGGCGCAACTTCCTCGGCCGGCCGCAGTCGCACGTGCACGCGGTCAACAACGTCTCGCTGCAGCTGCACGCCGGTGAGACGCTGGCACTGGTGGGCGAGTCGGGCTCCGGCAAGTCCTCGACCGCCAAGCTCATCACCGGCCTCGAGACGCCCGACGCCGGCAAGGTCACCGTCCTCGGCCAGGAGTGGACGGCGCTGTCCAAGAAGGATCTGCGCAGCAGGCGCCGCCATCTGCAGATGATCTTCCAGGACCCGTTCGCGTCACTGAACCCGATGAAGATGGTCGTGTTCAACATCGGTGAGCCGCTGATCATTCACGAAGGTGTGCGCGGGAAGCAGCTCGACAAGCGGGTGCTGGAGCTGCTCGACCTGGTCGGGCTGCCGTCCACGGCGCTGCACCGCTACCCGCACGAGTTCTCCGGCGGCCAGCGACAGCGCATTGCGATCGCGCGGGCGCTCGCCGCCGAGCCCGAGATCATCATCGCGGACGAGGCCGTCTCCGCGCTCGACGTCTCGACGCAGGCGCAGATCCTCAACCTGCTCAAGGACATCCAGGCCGAACGGCACCTGTCGTTCCTGTTCATCACCCACGACCTCGGCGTCGTCCGCCAGGTCGCCGACCGGATCGCCGTCATGTACCTCGGCGAGATCGTCGAGAGCGGTGACGCCGACGCGATCTTCGAGCGTCCACACCGCGGCTACACGCGGCGGCTGCTCGCCGCCGTCCCCGAGGTCAGCTTCAAGGTCCGCGAGGACCGCCGGCTGCTGCTCGAGCGCGAGGGCGTCCGGGTCGACGAGATCCTCGATCCGACCGCCGTCAACGCGATCGAGGAGGGTCGCCGTCCCGGCGAGGCGCTCGACGACGGCGAGATCGATCCCGCCGACACCGTGGTCGACGACCCGCGCATCTAGCAGGCCCGCGACGTACCTACGGTCGTCGACGACCCGCGCATCGAGCAGGCCCGCGACGTACCCACGGTCGTCGACGGCGCCACCCACGGTCGTCGACGGCGCCACCCACGGTCGTCGACGGCGCGACCCACGGTCGTCGACGGCGCGACCCACGGTCGTCGACGGCGCCACCCACGGTCGTCGACGGCGCGACCCACGGTCGTCGACGGCGCGACCCACGGTCGTCGACGGCGCCACCCACGGTCGTCGACGGCGCGACCCACGGTCGTCGACGGCGCGACCCACGGTCGTCGAGCGAGCCGGAGCCGCTAGGCGGAGGCGACGTCGAGACGTGGTGCGGTGCACTGTCGGCCCGCGGCGTCTCGACGTCGCTCGTTCTTCGCTCGCTCGACGACCGTTGGCATGCCTCGCACGGTCGTGACGGCGTACCCCTGCGGTGCGCTTCGGCGCACCCGGGGGCTAGTGGGCAGTGTTCATGGCCGGGTCGAGGCGGATGTCGACCGCGATCGGGCCCTCCTCGTCGAGCAGCGCCGCGACCTTCTCCAGGTCGTCCACCGACTGCACCCGCGCGACCCGCGCCCCGAGCGCCTCGCACACGCCGGCCAGGTCGGGGTAGTGGTTGAGCGAGTAGTCCGGGTTGACGCCGTAGTCCTCGAGCTTGTAGTACTCCGCTCCGTACGCACCGTCGTTCATGATCACCAGCAGCAGCTTCGCCCGCTGGCGCACCGCGCTGGCCAGCTCGGTCGGGTTCATCATGAAGCCGCCGTCACCGACGACCGTCACGATCAGCCGGTCCGGGTGCGCGCCGATCGCCCCCATGGTGGCGCCCAGGCCGAGACCGATCGAGCCGAACGCGCCCATGTTGACGAAGTCCTGGGGCTCGGGCACCTCCAGGTACGGCCACGCCGCGACGACGAAGCGCCCGATGTCGTTGACCACGACGCGGTCCTCGGGCAGCAGCCGGTTCAGCCGCACGATCGCGGTGCGCGGATCGATCGTGTCGGTGCCGGAGCGGTCCTGGAACTCGTCCTCGGGCTTCCACGCGGCGACCTGCGCGGCGATCTGCTCGCCCCACTGCTGTCCACCGGTGTGATCGGCCTCGACCAGCAGCGCAAGCATCGCCTCGGCGGCCAGCCGGGCGTCGGCCACCACCGGCGCGTCGACGTGCGTGAACCGGCCGAACCGGCCGGGGTCCTCGTCGACGTGGACGACGGTCGTGTCCTTCGTGAGCGCGCCGCCGTCGGTCGTGTAGACGTTCAGGCTGGCCCCGAAGGCGATGATGCAGTCCGCTTCGCCGATCGCGCCGGAGGCCACCGAGTGCGACAGCGTGCCGTGGATACCGACGTTGCGGAGATGTCCGCGGAAGTACCCCTTGGCCTGCAGCGTCGTGGCCAGTGGCGCGCCGAGCCGGTCCGCGAGGGCGATGAGAGCGTCCCGGGCGCCGGCGTCCACCGCGCCGCGGCCGGCCAGGACGACGGGACGCCGCGCGGCGACGATGGCGCCCACCGCGGCCTCGAGCTGGTCGTCGTCCGGCCGCGCCGGAGTCGCCTTGACCGCCAGCGGGATGCGTGCCGGATCCGGGACCGTCACGCGAAGCATCGCGAACGGCACGTCGAGGATGACCGGACGCCGTTCCGCGACGGCCCGCTGCATCGCCCGGGTCATGTCGCGCAGGGCCGTGGCCGGGCGATAGATGGTCTCGAAGCCGGCGCCGGCCGCCGCCGCGACGGCCGCGATGTCGACGCGCTGGAAGTGGGTGGACTCCAACGGCACCTCGCCGGTGAGCAGGACCAGGCTGCTGCGGGCCCGTACCGCCTCGACCAGTGAGGTCATCGTGTTGGTCAACGCGGGACCGTGCGTCACGGAGGCCAGACCGGCCCGCCCGGTGAGCCGGAAGTACGCGTCGGCGGCACCCACCGAGCTGCCCTCGAAGGACACCGGCAGGTAGCGGTGGCCCTTGTCCTGGTAGGTGGCCAGGTACAGCATGTTGGCGTCGCCCATGAGGCCGAACACGGGCGAGCCCTGCGCGCCCAGAAAGTCCGCTACCAGCTCGTGCAGCTCCATCGCTCATCCCCTTGTCGACGTGGTGGTCACGGGTGATCGGGTTATGTAGCGATCACTCCAAATCTGGGCTGGACATTACCCCAGCCGGCGCCCGGAGGACATGGCACCGGCGACGGCCTGTCCGGCAGTCGCGGCGCCCGTGCGTCATCGGGGTATCGGCTCGCCGTCCAGGTCGAAGTACCGCCATGGCTGATCGACCCCGGCCCTGCGCGGTAGCACCTCGAGCCGCGTGGCGCCGCCGCGGTTCTGGATCTGCACCCGGACCTCGTCGCGGTCTCCGAGCCGCTGCTGCCGGCTGACCTGCTGGACCACCGCGGCGACGACGCGCGGCCGGACGGCATCGAGGTTCACGCCGTCCGCCGCCGCCACCCCGGGGGAGAGCTTCGTCTGCACGGTCTGCTTGCTGCCGTCCGCCAGCACCGAGATGATCTCCCCGCCGGTGCTGCCCGCCGGCCCGCCCGCGAGCGGGACGATGACCGACGACTCGTAGTGGTTCGACAGATACAGCCCCAGGACGGTGCGATCGGCGGCGTACGACGCCAGGCGGTCGAGCAGGCCGTCGACCGCGTGGGTCGCGTAGAACCGCGACGGGGAGTTGTCGGGGTGCCCGGCGATGCTGCGCCATTGGCCCGGATGCAGCACGAGGGTCGCCAGCAGCGTGAGCGCCAGTCCCGCTCCCGCGCCGCCGAACCCCGCACGCCGGGACAGCCGGGTATCCGCGAGCAGCCACAAGCCGCCGCCGACGGCGAGCGCGACCGCGGACGCGATCCCCCATCCCGTCGTCGGCGCCGGAGCCCGGTCGGGCGGGACGGCGCGCACGATCGCGAGCGTGGCGAAGGCGGCCCCGCCGGCCGCTACGCCGAGCAGCACGGCGCCCAGCAGGCGGCGATCGCGCAGGACGGCGCGAGCCGCCCGCTGCGCTACGGGCGCCGGTCGCCAGGCCCGGGCCGGGGTGCTCATGAGATGCATCCGATCGTCGGTGACAGTGGCAGGATAGTGGCCAGGATGCCGTCGGCGTCCCGGCGCGAAGGGTGAGGGCGATGGGGTTCTTCGGAGAAGCGAAGCACAAGGTCGAAGAGGTCGTCGGTCGGATCGAGGAGACCCTCGGCGGCGCGTTCGGCAACTCGGCCATGCAGGCCAGCGGCCACGCGCACGCCGAGCACGGCGAGGCGCTGGTCGAGGAGGACGAGGCGCGCGAGAAGCAGCACTCCGACGCCCCGGAGCACCAGGCGGCGACCGGACCCGGCACCACGGCCCCCGCGACCGGACCCGGCACCGCGGCGGCGCAGGAGGACGACGCCGCGCGCCAGCATCGTGAGCAGGAGCAGCGGATGGACGACGTCGACCGCCGGATCGACGAGGCGAAGCGGGCCCAGGACGCCGTCGCAGACTCCGGCGAGCAGCTGCGGCACGCCGGATCGACCGGCGCCGCTCCGACCGAGCCCGGCGCGTAGCCGGACACCCGCCGACGGAACGGGCTTCGCCGGTCGAAGCGGGGAAAGTTTCCCGCTTCGCCCTCCGAACCCCGCTTTGCCGGTGACCGCCACCGGCGGCGCGCGCGGGTCACTGCCGCGGGAGCAGCGTCCCGTCCGGGCTGATGGTGGCGGCCGGGGTGCCGTACGACGCGCGGGGATCCCCTGGTGACGCCGGTTCTGCGGCCGGCTGCGTGAAGTAGTCGACGACCGGCTGCGTGACGGCGGTCTCGGGGCCCTGCGGCGCGCCGGCCGTGCCCACGCGGGCGCTGCTGCGGCAGACGCCGGTCACGGCCGCGCTGCCCAGCGCCGCGGCCGCCGCGGGCGGCGGTGGCAGGTACGGCGTCAGGTCGCGTTCGCCGGCGGGAAGCTGCCCGGCTATCGGGCCGGCCGTCGCCTGCAGCACCGGTGTGCCGACGTACTCCCAGACCTGCCCGCCGGAGGAGGCGACCCCGGAACCGGTGCCGGTCACCGACATCGTGCCGCGGTCGATCCACGCGCACACCGACTGGACGCTCGCGAGGGACGCGACGGCGAGGATCCGTTGCAGGGCGGCCGCACGCAGGGCCGGATCGGTGACGTCGGTGCGGGTCGGCCCGACCTCCACGCCGTCGATGCCGTACGCGACCGTCACCGACGCCCGCGTCACCTCGATCAGCGGGCTCAGGCGGTTGTGGCTGTCGACGGTCACCTCGACCCGCCCCGCGCCGGCGGTCGCAGCGCGCTGAGCGATGACCGACTTCACGGCGTCGGTGACCTCGAAGCCGCCGATGCACGGTTCGTCGGTCAGCTTGGCGCGCTCGACCGAACGGCCCTGGACGACGAAGTGGAGGAGCTGGTGCTCGCCCGCGCAGATGCCGAACCCGACCGAGCCGTCGTTGGCCAGCCGCAGGTAGTGCAGCGGCCGCCCGCTCTGATGCCCGATCGGCGCGGTCGACAGCGCGTCGATCTGCGGTGCGGTGAAGTAGTCGGCGGCCGGCGTCAGCCTGCCATCGGTGCCGCCGTGCGAGCGCAGCGCGTTGCCGGTGACCGCGATCGCCAGCAGGACGGCGCACACGCCTGCGACCAACCCGATCGTCCGGCCCCGGCGCCGCGCCGGTTCCTCGGCGGGGTCGACCGCGACGATGTCGTCGGCGCGCGCTCCCATGATCGTGAATGTAGACCCGGTGAAACCACCCGTCACGGGTGTCGGCGGCTCCGTCAGCTCTGGCGCAGCACGGCCCCGGCGGAGTCGGTGACGACCGCATGCAGGTCGTAGCCGGTGAGACCGGAATACGTGACCTCGTAGCCAGCCGAGCCGGCGACCGCGGCGCAGATCGAGGAGATGGGGAAGTTGTGCTGCTGCTGAGCGGTGACCTGCGGAAGCAGGTCGATGGCGGCTGCGACGTCCAGCGTCTGCACCGCGACCGGCGCCGGACCGGCGGTCGGCCAGCTGGAGCCCTCCCACACCGCGTAGTCGGAGTGCCACTCGGTGGACGTCGCCGGATCGTCGGCGCGCTGTCCGATGACGACGTACTCGCCGGCGAGGGTGTCGATGCAGATCGAGCTCGCGGTCGCGAGCTCGCCCGCGGTGACCACGGCCGCGATCGCGTCGCCCGCCTCGGCGGCGTCGAACGCCGAGGGCGGCGACATGGGGCCCGGGGCGGGCCAGGAGCCGCCGCCGTCGACCGGTGTCCCGTCGAGCTCGAACAGCATCGGCCCATCGCCGTCGACGGACACGCCGATCAGCGGCTCCTCGGGGCCGCCGGGAGCCCAGTAGTCGACGTAGCCGACCATGACGTCGATGTACCACCCCGAGCCCGCGCCGGCCTGCTGCACCGCGTCGGCGACCGCCGCGGCGTCGATCTGCTCGAGCGTGATCAGGCCCGGGCAGTAGTCGGCCATCGGCTCGACGAGGTCGACCTCGAGGTCGTAGAGCTCGAGCTCGAGCGACTCCTCGTCGGCCGAGCAGCCCGTGACGTAGCCGAGGCCGTCGGAGTCGTAGTCGAAGGTCTCGATCGACGCGCCGGCGGGCAGCCGGCCGGCGACGCCGTCGAGGACCTTCTGGAGGTCCGCCGCGCTCAGCGTCGCTCCCGTGGCTGCCGGCGCCGGCGCGAACACGCTCCAGTCGCTGCCCGGACCGAACGGGCGGGTGACGGCGAGGACGATGGCGGTGACCAGCGCGAGGACCATCGCGCCCAGGCCGGCGACCCACCAGCGATACTCGCGCAGCCAGCCTCGCTGCGCCGGACGCCGCGACGCATCCGGCGGGGACGGGGGCGCGGCAGGCCCCGGGTAGCCGTTCAGCGGATCGGGATGGGCCACGGTGCGCTCCGGATCGGGTCGACCTGCGGGCGTCCCATGGTCGAGATGAGGTGTACGCCGCTGATGCTAGCGCCACCGGCTCGATACTCTGGAGGCCTCACCCCGCGCATCGGAGCTCACTGCATGGACCCCTCCCACCCGTACGTGCTGACCGTCGTCCCGTCCGGAGAGGCGCTGTCGCCGTTTCGGCTGCGGGGGCTCGCCGAGCGGCTGCGCGCCGTGGTGCCCGACGTCGGAGAGGTGCGCGCCCGGCACGTGCACCTCGTCGCCAGCGAGCGGGAGCTCGATGCCGCGACGGCCGAGAAGGTCACCCGCCTGCTGACCTACGGCGAGCCGTTCGATCCCGCCGGAGCGCGCGGCACCTCCTTCGTCGTCGCGCCGCGGCTCGGCTCGATCTCGCCGTGGGCGTCGAAGGCCACCGACATCGCGCACAACTGCGGCCTCGACGTGCACCGCATCGAGCGGGTCGTGGAGGTGTTCGTGGACGCCGACCTCGGCGTCGCGCAGTACGCCGCCTGCGCGGCCCTGCTGCACGACCGGATGACCGAGATCGTGCTGTCCTCGGTCGACGACGCCAAGGAGCTGTTCGCCGAGCGGCAGGCGGCGCCGATGGAGCGCGTCGACGTCCTCGAAGGCGGCCGGACGGCGCTCGAGCAGGCGGACCGCGCGTACGGCCTGGCGCTGTCCGACGACGAGATCGACTACCTCGTGGACGCGTTCACCGGGCTGCGGCGCAACCCCACCGACGTCGAGCTGATGATGTTCGCGCAGGCGAACTCCGAGCACTGCCGGCACAAGATCTTCAACGCCGACTTCGTCATCGACGGCGACGCCCAGCCGCGCTCCCTGTTCGGCATGATCCGGCACACCGAGCAGCAGCATCCCGAGTCCACGATCGTCGCCTACAAGGACAACGCGTCGGTGATGACCGGCGGCCGCCGCACCCGCTTCATCCCGGAGCGTCCGGACGCCGCCAGCCGGTACGTCGAGCGCACCGGCGACGTGCACGTGCTGATGAAGGTCGAGACGCACAACCACCCGACCGCGATCTCCCCGTTCCCGGGCGCCGCCACCGGCGCCGGCGGCGAGATCCGCGACGAGGGCGCGACCGGCCGCGGGTCGCAGCCGAAGGCCGGCCTCACCGGTTTCGCGGTGTCCAACCTGCACCTGCCGGGTACCGACGAGCCGTGGGAGCGCGCGCCGTACGGCGCTCCCGAGCACATCGCCTCGCCGCTCGACATCATGCTCGAGGGGCCGATCGGGGCCGCGGCGTTCAACAACGAGTTCGGCCGCCCCGGCCTGGGCGGCTTCTTCCGCGTCTACGAGCAGACCGTGGACGGCGTACGCCGCGGCTTCCACAAGCCGATCATGAGCGCCGGCGGCCTGGGCACGATCAGCGCCGAGCAGACCGAGAAGATCCGGTTCCCGGCCGGGACCCTGCTGGTGCAGATCGGCGGCCCCGGGATGCGCATCGGGATGGGCGGCGGCGCGGCGTCCTCGATGGCGTCGGGCGCCAACGCCGCGGAGCTCGACTTCGACTCGGTGCAGCGCGGCAACCCCGAGATCGAGCGTCGGGCGCAGGAGGTCATCAACCACTGCTGGGCGCTGGGCGAGCGCAACCCGATCCTGGCCATCCACGATGTCGGGGCGGGCGGGCTGTCCAACGCCTTCCCCGAGCTGGTGGACGACGCGGGCCTCGGTGCCCGTTTCGACTTGGGCGCCGTGCCCGTCGAGGAGTCGGGCCTCGCGCCCAAGGAGATCTGGTGCAACGAGTCGCAGGAGCGCTACGTCCTGGCGATCGCGCCGGAGTCGCTGGAGCTGCTGCGGGCGCTCGCCGGCCGCGAGCGCTGCCCGGTCGCCGTCGTGGGCCGCGCCACCGATGACGGGCAGCTGGTCGTGGCGGACGACGCCGACGAAGCTGCGTCCGGCGACTGCCCGATCGACATGCCGATGGAGGTGCTGCTGGGCAAGCCGCCGCGGATGACCCGCGACGTGCAGCGGGTCGCCCGCGCGGGCGACGACCTGGACCTCGCCGGGCTCGACGACGCGCAGCTCCGGGACCTCGCGTTCGCCGTGCTGCGGCACCCCACGGTGGCCAGCAAGCGGTTCCTGGTGACCATCGCCGACCGCACCGTGGGCGGCCTGACGCACCGCGACCAGATGGTCGGCCCCTGGCAGGTGCCGGTCGCCGACGTCGCCGTGACCCTCGCCGACCACGTCGGCTTCGCCGGCGAGGCCATGGCCACGGGGGAGCGGATGCCGCTCGCGGCGGTGGACGCGCCCGCGTCCGGGCGGATGGCCGTCGGCGAGGCGATCACCAACCTGCTCGCCGCGCCGTTCACGCTCACCGGCACCAAGCTCTCCTGCAACTGGATGGCCGCGTGCGGGGAGGACGGCGAGGACGCCGCGCTCTACGACACGGTGCACGCCGTCGCGATGGAGCTCTGCCCGGCGCTCGGGATCGGCGTACCGGTCGGCAAGGACTCGCTGTCGATGCGCACCCGGTGGGACGCCGACGGACAGCCCAAGCAGGTCACCTCGCCGGTCTCGCTGGTGGTCACCGCCTTCTCCTCGCTGCCCGACGTGCGCGGCACGCTGACGCCGCAGCTCGCCGGCGGCGGCTCGAGCCTGCTGCTGATCGACCTCGGCGCCGGCCGCGACCGGCTCGGCGGGTCGATCGCCGCCCAGGTCGACGGCCGGTTCGGCCGCGCGGTGCCCGACCTCGACGACCCGGCCCGGCTGGTCGCGCTCGTCGCGGCGATCAACGAGCTGCGCGAGAAGGACCTCGTCACGGCGTACCACGACCGCTCGGACGGCGGCGTCTGGGCGACGCTCTGCGAGATGGCGTTCGCCTCGGGAGCCGGCCTGGACGTCGACGTGCCCACGGTCGCCGCGCTGTTCGCAGAGGAGCTCGGCGCGGTCATCGAGGTGCCGCGGGTCGCCGAGGCGCGCGCCGTGCTCGCCGCCCACGGTCTCGACGACCTCACCTCCGAGGTCGCCCGCCCGGCCGCCGACGCTCGCGTGCGGGTCCGCGTCGCGGGCCGCCCGGCGATCGACGCACCGCTGGGCGAGCTGCACCGCGCCTGGGACGAGGTATCGTGGCGGATCTCCCGGCTGCGCGACAACCCCGCCGCCGCGGACTCCGAGCACGAGGCCGCCGGGGCGCCGCAGCCGCTGCTCGAGCTGCTCACCACGTTCGATCCCGCCGACGACGTCGCGGCGCCGTACCTCGATCTCGGTGCCCGGCCGAAGGTGGCGATCCTGCGCGAGCAGGGCGTCAACTCGCACGTGGAGACGGCGTTCGCCTTCGACCGCGCCGGATTCGACGCGTACGACGTGCACATGACCGACCTGCAGTCCGGCCGGTTCGACCTCGCGGACGCCGTCGGCCTCGTGGCCTGCGGCGGGTTCTCGTACGGCGACACGCTGGGCGCGGGTGAGGGATGGGCGCGGTCGGTGCTGTTCAACGACCGGCTCACCGAGGCGTTCGGCACGTTCTTCGCCCGGACCGACACCTTCGGGCTCGGCATCTGCAACGGCTGCCAGATGTTCGCCGCCCTCGCCGAGCTGATCCCGGGTGCCGAGGCGTGGCCGCGGTTCACCCGCAACGTCTCCGAGCAGTACGAGGCGCGGCTCTCCCTCGTGGAGGTGCTCGACTCGCCGTCGCTGTTCTTCTCCGGGATGGCCGGCAGCCGGATCCCGATCGCCGTCGCGCACGGCGAGGGCCTGGCCGACTTCCGCCATCAGGGCAGCGTCGCGGACGTCGTCCGCGCCGCGCGCTTCGTGCACCCGGGAGGGGCGGTGGCGACGAGCTACCCGGCCAACCCGAACGGCTCGCCCGAGGGGCTCACCGCGGTGACCACGCCGGACGGGCGGTTCACCGCGATGATGCCGCACCCCGAGCGGGTGCAGCGCAACATCCAGCTGTCGTGGACGACCGGCGCCCCGGCCCAGGAGAGTCCCTGGCTGCGAATGTTCCGCAACGCCCGGGCCAACCTGGGGTAGGCGGGTGGCCAAGACCGACCCCGCCCGCACGCGGGCGGCGATGGACGCCGTCACCGGCTGGCTCGACGACGAGGCCGCGACGCCGCCGCGGGCGGAGCTGGCCGCCGCCGTGCGGCTGTCGGCCCGGTATCTGGCGCTGCTGCACCCCGGTGGCGCGGTCGAGCTGCGCGTCCCGCCGTTCGTGGCCGTGCAGTGCCTGGAAGGACTCGACCACCGGCGCGGCACGCCGCCGAACGTGGTCGAGACCGACCCGCGGACCTGGCTGCTGCTGGCTACCGGCCGGCTGGCCTGGACGGACGCGCTCGCGGCCGGCCGGGTCGTCGCCAGCGGCGCGCGCGCGGATCTGTCGGCTGTGCTGCCGGTGCTGCCCACCCGCTGAGCGGGCGTGGCGGATCGGACACTGCGCGCGGGTGTCGGGGGGCGTGGATCGCACCTAGAATCGACGGGTACGGCGCACACCACCGGCAGCAGCCGGCCCAAGCCTGGGAGTCCCACAT
This sequence comes from Cumulibacter manganitolerans, assembly GCF_009602465.1. Taxonomy (NCBI): domain Bacteria; kingdom Bacillati; phylum Actinomycetota; class Actinomycetes; order Geodermatophilales; family Geodermatophilaceae; genus Cumulibacter; species Cumulibacter manganitolerans. Next base: position 23,702 of record NZ_WBKP01000002.1, read on the forward strand.
TGCAGCCAGCCCGTGAGCCTCGCGAGATCCGTGACGAGCCCCGCGAGGAGTGCGGCGTCTTCGGCGCGTGGGCACCCGGCGAGGACGTCTCCAAGCTCGCCTACTACGGCCTCTACGCCCTGCAGCACCGCGGCCAGGAGGCCGCCGGCATCGCCGTGAGCGACGGCTCGCAGATCGTCGTCTACAAGGACGTCGGCCTGGTCAGCCAGGTATTCGACGAGGCGACCCTGTCCAGCCTGCGGGGCCACATCGCCGTCGGGCACTGCCGCTACTCGACGACCGGCGGCTCGAGCTGGGAGAACTCCCAGCCGACGTTCCGCACGACGTCCACCGGCACGTCGATCGCGCTGGGGCACAACGGCAACCTGGTCAACACCGCCGAGCTGGCCCGCCGCGCGGAGGAGCACGGCGTGCCCGGGATGAGCGGGACGTCGACCGACTCCGACCTCGTCACGGCGCTACTGGCCAGCCGCCCGGACCTCAGCGTCGAGGCGGCGGCCATGGAGCTGCTCCCCACGCTGCGCGGCGCGTTCTCCCTGGTGTTCTGCGACGAGCACACGCTGTACGCCGCCCGCGACGCGCACGGCGTCCGGCCGATGGTGCTCGGGCGCCTGGAGCGCGGCTGGGTGGTCGCGTCCGAGACCGCGGCGCTGGACATCGTCGGCGCGTCGTTCGTCCGGGAGATCGAGCCCGGCGAGCTGATCGCGATCGACGAGGACGGCCTGCGCTCCGAGCGGTGGGCGACGCCCACGCCGAAGGGCTGCGTGTTCGAGTACGTCTACCTCGCCCGCCCGGACACCACGATCGCCGGCCGCGGCGTGCACGCCGCCCGCGTGGAGATCGGCCGCCGGCTGGCCCGCGAGCACCCCGTCGAGGCCGACCTCGTGATCCCCACTCCGGAGTCCGGCACGCCGGCGGCGATCGGCTACGCCGAGGAGTCCGGCATCCCCTACGGGCAGGGCCTGGTCAAGAACGCCTACGTCGGGCGCACCTTCATCCAGCCCTCGCAGACCATCCGTCAGCTCGGCATCCGGCTCAAGCTCAACCCGCTGCGGGACGTCATCCGCGGCAAGCGGCTGGTCGTCGTCGACGACTCGATCGTGCGCGGCAACACCCAGCGTGCGCTGGTGCGCATGCTGCGCGAGGCCGGCGCGGTCGAGGTGCACGTGCGCATCTCGTCACCCCCGGTGAAGTGGCCGTGCTTCTACGGCATCGACTTCGCCAGCCGCGCGGAGCTCATCGCCAACGGTCTGGACAACGACGGCATCCGCACCACGCTGGGCGCCGACTCGCTCGGGTACGTGTCCCTCGACCAGCTGGTCAAGGCGACCGAGCAGCCCGCGTCGCGGCTGTGCACCGCATGCTTCTCCGGCGAGTACCCCATCGAGCTGCCGTCGGCGGACCTGATCGGCAAGCACGTCCTCGAGGGCGTGCAGCGGCGGGTGGACGCCGACCCGGCCGACGGCCTGGAGTCGTTGGAGGCCTCAAGCGGGGCCGAGGACGCCGTCCGCCGCCCCTAGCCGCTCGCCGCCTCCCGGCTGCCTCGTTCTGCGGGGCAGCCGGCGACGATAACCGCCGCCTAGCGTGCCCCGCTGCCCCGCAGAACCGGGCGTCGCGACCGAGCGCGCGGGGGACTAGCCGTTGATCACCGCGGCCATCGACCTGACGACGTGATCGAGGTTGCCCTTGTTGATCGCGGCGACGCAGATCCGGCCGGTGTCGAGGCCGTAGACGCCGAACTCGGCGCGCAGCCGCTGCATCTGCTCGCGGGTGAGCCCCGAGTACGAGAACATGCCGCGCTGCGTGGTGATGTAGCTCAGGTCGTCCGTCACGCCGGCCGCCGTCAGCCCCGCGACGAGGCTGGCGCGCACGCCGCGGATCCGATCGCGCATGCCGGCGAGCTCGGCCTCCCACTGGGCGCGCAGCTGCGGGTCGTCGAGGACGGTCGCGACCACGGATGCGCCGTGCGTCGGCGGGTTGCTGTAGTTGGTGCGGATCAGCACCTTCAGCTGCGACAGCACCCGGGCTGCCTCGGCCGCATCACTGCAGTACGCCGACAGACCGCCGACGCGCTCGCCGTACAGGCTGAAGTTCTTCGAGAACGAGGTGGCCGCGAGGAAGTCGATGTCGGCGGCCGCGAACTTGCCGATCACCGCGCCGTCCTCGGCGATCCCGTCCCCGAAGCCCTGGTAGGCCATGTCCAGGAACGGGACCAGCCCGCGCTCCTGGACGACGGCCACCACCTCGTCCCACTGCTCGCCGGTCAGGTCGTAGCCCGTCGGGTTGTGGCAGCAGGCGTGCAGGACGACGACGGTGTCGGCCGGCGCGCTGCGCAGGGTCGCGAGCATCGCGTCGAACTTGATGCCGCGGGACGCCGCGTCGTAGTACGGGTAGGCGGACACCTCGAAGCCGGCGCGGGCGAACACCCCCAGGTGGTTCTCCCAGGACGGGTCGCTGATCAGTACCTGGGCGCCGGGGTAGGTCTGGCGCAGGAAGTCGGCGCCGACGCGCAGCGCGCCGGTACCGCCGAGGGTCTGCACGGTCGAGATCCGGGCCGGGTCGACCGCATCCCCGAAGACCAGCGACTTCACGGCCGCGTCGTACGCCTTCATGCCGTCGATCGGCAGGTAGCCACGCGCGGTGGGGCTGGCCGCCAGCTTCTCCTCGGCCGCGCGGACGCAGCCCAGCAGCGGGATCCTGCCGCTGTCGTCGTAGTAGACGCCGACCGCGAGGTTGACCTTCTGCGGGTTGTCGTCGGTGTTGAAGGCCTCGGTGAGCCCGAGGATCGGGTCGCGCGGCGCCTCGGTGACGGAGGAGAACAAAGCCATGCCCCGATCGTAGTGGGTGCGCCGGAGCGGCTTGGCACGAGCCAGCGCGCGGGTCGGAGCGGTCGAAAGCGCCGCGCGGCCGCGTGCGGGGCAGCGGGCCCGGTACGGCAGACTGAGGGGTGTTCAGCTCGCTACGAGAGGGCCACCATGACCGACCCAAGCACGCCATCGACGTACGCCGCCGCGGGGGTAGACCTCGAGGCCGGTGACCGCGCCGTCGAGCTGATGAAGGCCAAGGTCGCCACCGCGACCCGCCCGGAGGTCGTCGGCGGGCTCGGCGGCTTCGCGGGGCTGTTCCAGCTCGACGTCAGCAAGTGGCGCCGGCCGCTGCTCGCGTCGTCCACCGACGGCGTCGGGACCAAGGTTGCCATCGCCCGGCAGCTCGACAAGCACGACACGATCGGGCAGGACCTCGTCGCGATGGTCGTCGACGACATCGTCGTCTGCGGCGCCGAGCCGCTGTACCTGCAGGACTACATCGCCTGCGGCAAGGTCGTCCCCGAGAAGATCGCCGCGATCGTCGGCGGCATCGCCGACGGCTGCCGGCTGGCCGGGACGGCGCTCGTGGGTGGAGAGACCGCCGAGCACCCCGGGCTCATGGACCCGGACGAGTACGACGTGGCGGCGTGCGCGACCGGCATCGTCGAGGCCGACCGGGTGCTCGGACCGGACCGCGTGCGAGCCGGTGACCGGCTGGTGGCGCTGGCGTCGTCCGGGTTCCACTCCAACGGCTACAGCCTCGTGCGCAAGGTGGTGGCCGACGCCGGCCTCGACCTCATGTCGACGCCCCAGGACCTCGGCACCACCCTCGGGGAGGCGCTGCTGGAGCCGACCCGGATCTACACGCTGCCGCTGCTCGAGCTGCTGGGCCAGGTCGACGTGCACGCGATGTGCCACGTCACCGGCGGCGGCATCCCGGGCAACCTGCCGCGCGTGCTGCCGGACGGGCTCGGCGCCACGGTGGACCGCTCGACCTGGGCGCTGCCGCCGCTGTTCTCGCTGATCACCCGGGCCGGCGGGATCGACCGCGCGGAGGCCGAGCGGGCGTTCAACGTCGGCGTCGGGATGCTCGTCGCGCTGCCGGCCGGGGACGCCGACCGCGCGGTGCGCCAGCTGACCGAGTCAGGTCTGGACGCGTGGGTGTGCGGAGAGATCACCGCGCAGGCGGACGCCGCGACGACGATGGTGGGCGACTACCGGTAACGGCAGGGAGGCGACGACCTCAGCCTGCGCTGCGGCGGCCCGGCTCGGGCTCGTCGTCGTAGTCGGCGTACTTGCTGGCGAGGTCCGCGTACGGGTCGTCCTCGAACTCCACGTCGTCGGCGGGCGCGGCGGACGAACCACCGAGCTCACGCTGCAACGCGGTCAGATCGGTGTCCGGCGAGAAGTACTTCAGCTCGCGAGCAACCTTGGTCTGCTTTGCCTTTGCACGGCCGCGCCCCATGGCTCGACCCCCTCATACGCAGTGCGGGACGCATGTAGATGCGACCCGGGATCCATTAGTCATATCGTGCCGACAAGACTACCTGTCTTTGGTCGCTTCGCCCACCTCGCACCGGCCAACGCGGCGCGTGTCTCACGGCCGGGTTGCGCTGACGGCGAAATCCGCGAGGTCGCGGGCTCTGCGGCCTTATCGTCGGGGAGTGTTTGCGTCGTACAAGAGCTCGCTGCGAGTCTATGAGCCCCTGTGGTCCTTCGACCCCGCCGCGCGTGCCCGGTGGGCCCGCTACGTGCTGCGGGGCGCCTCCGACGGATCGCTGGAACGTGAGCGCGGCGCGATGCTGCAGGCCGTGCTCGGACCGCGTGTCGACTTCCGGCTGCTGGACGTCGACGAGGAGGCGCTGCTCGACGAGTGGAACGGCAACCAGGTGGTCTGCCCGCTCGACACCCAGTCGCGGGCCCTGCAGGCGATCGTCGACTCCGAGTGGAAGCTGCCGTATCCGCTGAGCGACGTCACCCTCGGCCGCTCGGTGCGTCGGCAGGCCGCCGGTCGCCAGCTGCGTCCGCGGGCCGCGGTGCCGCGCGATGCGAAGGACCACGTGCTCACCAGCGCCTGGGACGTCCCGTTCTGGTGGTCGCTGATGTTCACGCAGGCGGACGCCGTACCGACCGAGGACCCCGAGACGCTCGTCTACCGGGTCGGGATCGTGGATGCGCAGAAGCGCGGCGAGCTGGCCCTCGAGCTGATCTCCCAGACGTTCGGGGTAACCACGTTCATCTCCGACCTCGACGTGGTGATCCGCTGGCTGCGCACCTTCGACCGCGATGCGATGGTCGAGCTCGACTACGGCTCGCTGGGCAGTCTGGTCACCACGCTGAGCCAGAGCGAGGACGACTCGCTCGCGCTCGCCGGTGAGGCGATCGAGCACCTGCAGGACGGCGACCTCGAGCAGGCGTTGCACGCCTACCAGGAGTACGTCTCCACGTGGGAGGACGTCGGGCGCCTGGAAGGCTGGAACTGAACCTTCCGCGCCGCGATCGATGCCGCCGCTCCACGATCAACGCCGCCGCGCCGCGATCTCTGCGCGCAGCCAGGCGGCGGTCCGGTCGACGAGGTGCGAGCCGATCGCCGCGACGACGGTGACCTCGACGGCCCGCCGGCTGAGCGCCTCGCCGGTGGGTGCGGTGGCGCGAGCCCACTCGGAGAAGTCGTTGACGTGCAGGAAGATCGAGCCGTCGGTGCCCGGGAGGTCGCCGGCGTCGCGGATGAACACGCCGAGACAGAACAGGGCCAGCCACAGCAGGACGTGCGCGACGCGGGTACGGACGCTCACGTCCTCGGGATGGCGCGCCATGCCGACCGCGACCAGGCAGAGCACGAACGCGACGGCGAGCCCGGTCACGGCGTACGGAATGAGCATCCACCCGGCGTAGCCGAGCAGCACGTGCCCGAAGCACACGAACAGCAGCAGGGCGACGTCCAGAACGGCGACGTGCTCGAAGCTCCGCCGGCGCGGCTGCGACGGCGGTGGCCGGGACGCCGGAACCGGGTGCACCCGGGGTGTCACGGCGAATCGCGCGGGGTGGGCGGCAGGTGGGTCGGCGCCGTCTGCCATGGGCACCTCCCTGCTGGATCGGACTCCGGCACGAGCGATGCTGCCACCGCCGTCCGGCACGCGTCGCCGCCTGATGCCGGGTTGTGGATAACCCCGCGGATTGTGAGGGGTGCGAACAATCCGCGCTGGCGGGGCGCGTAACGTCCACCACAGGACAGCGGAGGAGTGCGTATGGCGGCCGAGGTGATCGGGCACAAGCAGAAGCAGGCGTGGCTGGACAAGGTGCTGCCACCGGTGGAGGAGGTCCAGCCGGGCCTCTGGTCGATCCCGGTGGAGATCCCGATCCGGCCGCTGCGGTACGTGCTCGTGTACGTCCTCGAGCGGCCGGACGGCGTGGCGATCATCGATGCCGGATGGAACGACCAGAAGTCGTACGACGCGCTCGAGGCGGGGCTCCGCCAGGGCGGCTACGCGATCAGCGACATCAAGGACGTGCTGATCACCCACGTGCACCCCGACCACTTCGGCCTGGCGAAGCGGCTGCGCGAGGAGACCGGTGCCCGCATCGCGCTGCACCGCGCCGAGGCCAAGACGCTGATGGTCGAGCAGGGCCAGGAAGTGCAGTGGCAGATGGAGGCCGACGCGCACGGCGTGCAGCACGGCCTCCCGGAGGCCGACCGCGCCCTGATGCAGCGCGAGGTCGGCGAGTTCCGCCGCTTCGTCGATCACTCGCCGCCGGACGTGCTCATCGAGGACGGCGAGCGCCTCGACCTGCCCGGCTGGCAGCTCGACGGCGTGTGGACCCCCGGACACACCCCGGGGCACATGTGCTTCGTGGACGCCGAGCGCAAGGTGATGTTCACCGGTGACCACGTGCTGCCGCGGATCACGCCCAACATCTCGGTGCACTCCAACAACCCGCCGGACTCGCTGGCGAGGTACCTGAACTCCCTGACCAAGGTCGCCAAGGTCGCCGACGCGATCGCCGATCTGCAGGGCCTGCCCGGCCATGAGTACCGGTACGCCGGGATCCGGGCACGCGCCGAGGAGCTCATCGCGCACCACGAGGAACGGCTGTCCGAGCTGCTCGACGTGCTGCGCGACCAACCCGGCCTGACAGCCTTCGAGATCTCGCAGCGGCTCACGTGGGCGCGCGACTGGTCGACGTTCCAGTTCCCGGAGCGCCGGTCGGCGCTGGGGGAGGCGGTCTCGCACATCGAGCTGCTGCAGCAGCGCGGGCTGGTGCGCACCGCACCCGGCGAGACCAACCACTGGTCGCTCACCGAGGCCGCCGTCCGCTGACCCGGACGCCGGCGGGCCCGCGCCGCGGGTCCCATGGCTCGCCCTCTCGCGGTGGGTTGTGCCCCGCTGCGGGGCGATCAGCGTGGTGCAACCCACCGCGAGCGGCGCCCGGAACACCCGTTCCCCGCGAGACGTTGGTCAGGCATGATCCACCTCATCGCCGTGCTGATCTCGATCGCCGGGCTGCTCGCCGTCGCCGGTGACGCCGGCTATCTGATGCTCCTCGACAACGCCGCGAAGACCCGCGGGGCCGCGGGCCGCCCGGTCAACGACTACGTCCGGTCGCAGTGGAGGACCGTCGCCGCCGCGGGCGGCGCGGGCCTGCTGGCGCTGCTGCTGACCAGCGGCGGCTGGTTCGTCGACATCCTCGCGATGCTCATCGCCGCCGGCGCCGGCACGATCGCCGCCGGGCACCTGGGCAAGGTGCGGCAGAAGTACGGCGACACCCCGCAGCTCGGGGCGTAGCCCCGGCCGCTCGGCTACTCCGTGTCGCGGCCTGCGGTGGTGGCGATGCCGCCGTCCACCGCGAGGACGCTGCCCGTCACGTACGACGAGGCGCGCCCCGAGAGGTAGACGACCGTGCCGGCGATGTCGTCCGGGCGGCCGATTCGCCCGAGCGGCGAGGACGCCGCGATCGCGGCGCCGTTGGCGGCCAGCGTCGCCTCCATCATCTTCGACTCGAACGGCCCCGGCGCGATCGCGTTGACCGTGATGTACCGGCTGCCGAGGTTGTACGCGAGCACCCGCGTCATCTGGTGGATCGCCGCCTTGCTCGGCCCGTACGCGAAGGCGGTGTGCCGCGGCACGTGGATGCCGTCGATCGAGCCGACGTTGATCACCCGGCTGGGATCGTCCTGCGACGCGTTCTTCTCCAGCATCGGCAGGAACGCCTCGGTGAGGAAGAACGGCGCCTTCACGTTGAGGTCGAAGACCTTGTCCCAGGCGGCCGGCGGGTACTCGCCGAGCTCGGCGCCCCACGTGGCGCCGGCGTTGTTCACCAGGATGTCGAGGGCGTCCTCCCGTCCGCCGATCTCCGCGGCGAGCTCCCGGCACGCCTCGGGGGTCGACAGGTCGGCCGACAGGCCCGTGACGTCGCCGTGCGCCGAGAGGTCGCGGACGGCGTCCTCCACGGCAGCGGCCTTGCGCGAGACGATGTACACCCGGGCACCAGCGTCGAGCAGGCCTCGAGCGGCCATCTTGCCGATGCCGCGGCTGCCGCCGGTGACGACGGCGACCTTGCCGGAGAGACCGAACAGTGATTCGAGAGCAGTCATGTGCTCACTCTCCCATGCCGCTCCGGGCATGATCAGGGGACAGAGCCACCGAGCCGAGGGAGCCGCCGATGCCTGGACACCTGCTGCGGAACGACCTGCGCGCGCACCCGCCCCGCGCGGTCACCGCCGAGGGCGTCTGGATCACCGACACGGAAGGGAAGCGCTACCTCGACGGTTGCTCGGGCGCGGTCGTGAGCAACATCGGGCACGGTCACCCCACGGTCGTGCAGGCGATCCGCGAGCAGGCGGGCCGGCTGACGTTTGCGCACCGCAGCGCCTTCGACACGGCCGCGCTCACCGATCTGGCGGACCGGCTCTGCGCGTTCACCGGGCTGGACGCCGCCTGGTTCGTCGGCTCCGGCTCGGAGGCCACCGAGGCCGCCATCCAGCTCGCCGTGCAGTTCCACCGGGAGCGGGGGGAGCCGCGGCGCACGCAGTTCGTGTCCTTCCGCCGCGGCTATCACGGCAACACCCTCGGTGGGCTGAGCCTCTCGGGGAACGCCCGCCGCGACGCCGTCGCCGAGCTCGTGCACGACTTCCCGGCGCTCCCCGAGCCGTACGCGTACCGCTTCCAGGGCGGACGCACCGAGAGCGAGTGGGTCGCCGACCTGGTCGCCGGCGCGCGGCGCGTCCTGGCCGAGCGGGCCGAGACCCTGGCCGCCGTGGTCGTCGAGCCGGTGGGCGGCGCCACGATGGGCGCCACCGTGCCGCCGATCCGCTACCTGCGGGCGATCCGCGAGCTGTGCGACAAGCTCGGGCTGCTGCTCGTCGCCGACGAGGTCATGAGCGGCATGGGCCGGTGCGGTACGCCGCTGGCGATCGACCAGTTCGGCGTCCGCCCCGACATCGCCGTGGTCGGGAAGGGGCTGGGAGCCGGGTACACCCCGATCGCGGCCGCCCTGGTCGACGGCCGGGTGCATGAGGCGCTGCTGGCCGGGTCGGGTCGGGTGCTGGGCGGCCACACCTACGCCGGCAACCCGCTGTCGGCGCGCACGGCGCTCGCCGTGCTCGACGTGCTCGAGGAGGAGGCGGTGCTGGAGCGGGGCGCGCGGGCGGCGGTGCGCCTCCGGTCCGGCCTGCAGACGATCGCGGCTCGGCACCCCCTCGTCGCCGAGACGCGCGGTCTGGGGATGCTGCAGGCGATCGAGCTGGACGTCGACGGCTCGACGCCGCAGGGAGCCCGGGCCCAGCGGCTGTCCGCGGCGGCCCGCGAGCGCGGCCTGCTGCTGTATCCCACCACCGGTGGCGTGAACGACGCGCTGCTCGTGGCTCCGCCGCTGACCATCACCGACGACGAGCTCGACGAGCTCCTGGCGCGGCTGTCGGACGCCGTGGAGGCGCTCGCGGCTACCGAGGGCGACCGCTGACCGGGTCCCGGTCGGTGATGCAGTAGGGCATCCCGGACGGATCCATCAGCCGCGTCCACTCGGCGAACTCCTCGATCTCGACGGCGCCGAGCGCGATGTGCCGCAGTATCTCGGCGTCCCGGTCGGTCGTGCCGACGTCGAGGTGTGCGGCCACCTGGCGCAGCCGGGAGTCGCGCTGAAGCAGAATGCGCAGCGGGAAGCGCGGGTCGTCCTGCAGGAGCCGGAACGTCGCCCTGGTGAGCTGGCGGTACGGCCGCTCGATGAGGCCGCTCCAGAAGTCGGACTCGCTGCTCCACAGGGCGGCCGGGACGTCGATGCACACCTGGTTGACCCGGCTGCGCACGCCGCGGAACGTCGCCGGCGGCGGAACCGTCGAGGCCGCCTCTGGGCCGAGGCGGAACCCCAGCCCTCCCGGGGAGCGCATCACGGCGGCGTGATCGGCGCCGGCGGTTCGGGTCGCGCCGAGCGCGACCGCCCGGTCGGCGTACGCCGCGACGTCGTCCACGTGCAGGTCGATGTGCACCCGGCTGTGCGCGACGTCCGAGGGGCGGATCGCGAGGTACGGGTCGCCGTCGGGCCGCAGCAGGCGCGTCAGGTGCCGGTCGTCGCGCTCGGAACGCGCGTAGCCGGTCGCTCCGGCCCAGAATGCCGTCGTGGCCTCGAGGTCTGCCGCGGGAAGGTCGATGAGAGCCGTGTACCAGCGGATCATTCCGTGAGCGTAGCCGCCCGGCGCCGCGAGCGGGGTTGTGCGGCCGGGCGGGTCCACCGGCCGAGCGGGGTTCGACGGCGGAAGCGGGCTTCTTTCCCCGCTCTCGCCGCCGAAGCCCGCTGCCCGCGGCCGACCGACGGTCTCAGGCGGCGAGCAGGTCCCGGCGGGCGAGCTGTGCGTAGCGGCCGCCGAGCGCGAGCAGGTCGGCATGCGTGCCGAGCTCGACCACCCGACCGCCGGCCAGGACGGCGATCTGGTCGGCGTGCTCGATCGTCGAGAGCCGGTGCGCGATGGTGATCGTCGTCCGGCCTTGCACGAGCCGGTCGAGGGCCGCCTGCAGCTCGCGCTCGGTGTCGTTGTCGAGGGCGGACGTCGCTTCGTCGAGCACCAGCACCTTGGGGTCGCGCAGCAGCGTGCGGGCGATCGCCAGGCGTTGCTTCTCGCCGCCGGAGAACCGGTGACCCCGCGAGCCCACCACCGTGTCGAGACCGCGGGGCAGCGCGGCGACCAGGTCGGCGATCTGGGCGGCGCGAAGGGCGCGCCACAGCTCGGCGTCGCTCGCTTCCGGCTTGGCGAGCAGCAGGTTCTCGCGGATCGACGTGTGCACGAGGTAGGCCTCCTGGGTGACGACGCCGACCACGGTCGCGAGGGTCTCCGGGGCGAGGTCGCGCAGGTCGACCCCGTCGATGCGGACCCGGCCGGTGGTGGGGTCGTAGATCCGCGAGACCAGCGACGCCAGGGTGCTCTTGCCCGAGCCGGTCTCGCCGACGAGCGCGAGCGAGCCGCCGGCCGGCACCCGCAGCGCGACGTCGCGCAGCGCGGGGGAGCCGGTTCCGGGGTAGCGGAAGCCGACGTCCTCGAAGCGCACCTCGCCGCGCACCGTCTCGGGGTCGAGCGCCACGGGGTGTGCGGGAGCCGGGACGTCGATCGGCAGGTCGAGGTAGTCGAAGATCCGGCTGAACAGGGCCAGCGAGGAGATCCACTGCACGCCGACGTTCAGCAGGCCCAGGATCGGCCGGAAGATCGACGCCTGCAGCGCGCTGAACGCCACGAGGGTCCCGATCGTCATGCCGCCGGACGTCGCCGGGAAGCCCGCCGCCAGGTAGATCAGCGCCGGGATCGTGGCGAAGATGATGGTCATCGTCGACATCCGCCAGCGGCCGGCCAGCTGCGCGCGGACCTCGAGGTCGGCGATGTCGCGCGAGGCCTCGCCGAACCGCTCGCTGGAGCGCCCGGTGGCGCCCAGCGTCTTGATCAGCAGCGCGCCGGAGACCGAGAGCCGTTCCTCGATCTGGGACTGCAGGTCGGCGCGCCGCCGCTGCAGCTCGGTGGTCTTGTCGCGACGCATCAGCGCGACCTTGCGGCTGATGTAGATGGCCGGGGGCAGGACGACGAGCGAGAGCAGCGACAGCCGCCAGGACAGCGCGAGCATCGCGATCGCCGTGCCGACCGCCGTCGTGACGTTGGAGGCGATCGAGGTGGCCGTGCTGGTGACGACGTTCTGCATGCCGGAGATGTCGTTGGTCAGCCGCGACTGCACCTCCCCGCTGCGCTCGCGGGTGAAGAAGGCCATGGACTGCTTCTGCAGGTGGTCGAAGACGTCGACCCGCATGCGGTGCATGACCTGCTGGCCGATGGTGGTCGAGAGCCAGGTCTGCAGGACGCCGAGGACGCTGCTGGCCACCGCGATGCCGATCATGCCGGCCACCGCCCAGACCAGCAGGGCGGTGTCGGCGTGCGGAAGCGCGTCATCGATGACGGCGCGCACGAGGAACGGCTGCGCCAGCGAGATCACCGACGAGCCGACGATGAGCGCGACGACGAGGGTGATGGCGGCGCGGTGCGGCGCGAAGAGGGCGGCGACGCGGCGCAGCGAGACCGGGGACTGCGCGAGCTGGGCGCGGTCCGCGGGATCGACCCGGGCGGGGCCGCGGGCGCCGGGACCACCGCCTCCGGCAAGGAACGGCTCGGACACGCGGGCTCCTCTCCTTCGGACGACTTAGTGAGGTTACCTCACAATGAGGTGAACGCGGCATCGGTAGGATGCATTCCGTGACCGACGACACCGACCTGCTGGCGGACCTCATCCGGGAGGTCTCCCGGGCCCTGCGCCGCCGCACCGTCGCGATCGTCGAGCCGTACGGGCTCACCGCCCACCAGTACCGCGCGATGCGGATGATCGCGCAGGGCACGCCGACCGACCACAAGGTCGTCACCCCGCTGCGGCTGTCGGACATCGCCGAGCGGCTGCGCATCGTCGCGCGATCGGCGACCGACGTGATCGACGACCTCGAGGCAAAGGGTTTCGTGCAGCGCGCCCCGCACCCCACCGATCGTCGCTCCACGGTGGTGCTGCTGACCGCCCGTGGCCGCGACGTCCTCGACGAGGTCGAGGAGCACCGCGCGGTCGATGCGCGGCAGTTCTTCGCCCGGCTGGACGCCGCGGAGCGCCGCCAGCTCGTCCACCTGCTGCACCGGCTCGAGCCCTAGACCGGGGGGCGTCCGGCGCCCGGCCGACGGCGACCCCGGGCGCTTCGTAGGATTGCCCCACACCCCAACATCGCAGCGAGGTACGCAGCCATGAGTGAGAACGCCGTCCCCGAGGTCGTCTGGGCGCCCACCCCCGAATACGTCGAGTCCACGAACGTGCACGCGTTCGCCCGGTGGGTCGGCGAGAAGCACGGCGTCGACGTCACGGCGTACAACGACCTGTGGCAGTGGTCGATCGACCACCTCGAGGACTTCTGGGCGGCCGTGTGGGAGTACTACGACCTCCCCGGCGAGTTCACCGAGGTGCTCGACGAGCACAAGATGCCCGGCGCGAAGTGGTTCGCCGGCGCCGAGCTGAACCTGGCGGAGTACGTCGTCACCCGCGGCGCCGACGACGACCTGGCGATCATCACCACCGGCGAGCAGGGCGACCACGCCGAGCTCACCTGGGCCGAGCTGCGCCGCCAGGTCGCGAGCTTCGCGCACAACCTGCGCGGCCTCGGCGTCCGTCCCGAGGACGTCGTGGTCGGCTACCTGCCCAACATCGCCGAGACCATCGTCGCGGCGCTCGCGACGATGTCGATCGGCGCCATCTGGTCCGGCGTCGGGCAGGACTACGCGCCCGCCGCCGCGGTCGACCGCTTCGCGCAGCTCGAGCCCACGGTGCTGGTGACCGCCGACGGCCACTGGTTCGCGCAGAAGGAGCGCGACCAGCGGGACGCCGTCACGAAGCTGCGGGCGGGTCTGCCGACCGTGCAGCACTTCATCGGCGTGAGCCGGCTCGGCAAGGGCGTCGCCGACTCCATCCCGTTCGCGCAGATGATCGAGGGAGACCACCCGTACGAGCCGCTGCGGGTCGGCTCCGACCATCCGCTGTGGGTGCTGTTCTCCTCCGGGACGACCGGCCTGCCCAAGGGCATCGTGCACTCGCACGGCGGCGTCCTGCCGGTCCAGGTCAGCCTGCTGGCGCTCAACTGGGACCTCAAGCGCACCGACCGGTTCATGTGGTACACCTCGCCGTCCTGGGTGATGTGGAACTGCCTGATCGGCGGGCTGACCGCCGGCGGCGCCATCGTCTGCTACGACGGGGCGCCCATGGCGCCGACCGCCGCGGCGTGCTGGGACGTGGTCGCGCGCTGCGGAGTTACCATCTTCGGCACCAGCCCCGGCTTCCTCGGCGCCTCGCAGGACCAGGGGGTGCATCCGGCGGCGGACTTCGACCTGTCGGCGCTGCGCATCATGGGCGTCACCGGCTCGCCGTGCCCCGACCACTCGTTCAAGTACGTGCGCGACGAGGTCGGCGCCATCCCGCTGTTCTCGATGTCCGGCGGCACCGACATCGCCGGTGCCTTCGCGATGGGCTCGCCGAACGTGCCGGTGTGGAGCGGCGAGCTGCCGGTGCGCGGCCTGGGCTACAAGGTCGAGGCGTGGGACGAGCAGGGCAAGCCGCTGATCGGCGAGGTGGGCGAGCTGGTCTGCGTCGAGCCGCTGCCGTCGATGCCGATCCGGTTCTGGAACGACCCGACCGGCGAGAAGTACCACAACGCCTACTTCGACCACTACGAAGGCGTCTGGCGGCACGGTGACTGGATCAAGATCACCGACCGCGGCAGCGTGCTCGTGCTCGGCCGCTCCGACTCCACCCTCAACCGGCACGGCGTGCGGATGGGCTCGGGCGACATCTACTCGGCGGTCGAGTCGATCCCCGAGGTCTCCGAGGCCCTGGTCATCGGCGCGGAGGAGGCCGACGGCGGCTACTGGATGCCGCTGTTCGTCGTCCTCAACGAGGGTCACCGGCTCACCGACGAGCTCAAGGACCGCATCAAGACGCGGATCCGCGAGCTGGCCTCGCCGCGGCACGTGCCCGACGAGATCGTCGCCGTGGACGGCATTCCGCACACCCGCACCGGCAAGAAGCTCGAGGTCCCGATCAAGCGGATGATCCAGGGCGCGGCGTTCCAGGACGTCGTCAACCCGGACGTCATCGACGTCCCCGAGCACATGTCGGCGTTCCGGAAGATCGCCGAGGACCGGTTCCGCGAGGTGCAGGGCCGCCGCTAGCCTCCCGGCCGCCGGCGAGTACGCCGGCTGCATCCGCGGATGCGGTGGGATCTGCCCCGCTATCGGCGCGAGAGCGGGGTACAACCCACCGCGAGCGGTGAGAGCGGGGCACAACTCACCGCGAGCCGCGGGTGCTGGCTAGCCGAGCGGGACGCCGGCGCGGATCACCGTCCGGTCGGGCAGGTGGTCGACCACCGCAGCCGAGAGCGTCTCGCCGGCGACCAGCACGAGGTCGGCCTCGTCGCCGACCTCGATCCCCGGCGTGCCGGCCAGCGCATCCGGTCGTGGCGCCGCCGGATCGATGACCTGCCGGCCGCCGAGCGTCGCGGCGTACGCCCCGTGCCGGAGCTCGTCGTCGGTCTTGAGGTTCTGGCTCCAGCACAGCTGGAACAGCCGGTTCCACATGTCACCGTCGCCGTACGGCGACCAGTAGTCGCGCATGCCGTCCTGCCCGAGCCCGACCCGGACGCCGGCCGCGACCAGCTCGCGGAACGGGATCTGGACGCTGCCGCGCGGGGCGACCGTCGCGATCGCCACGTCGAGCTCGACCAGCTGCTCGATCAGCGTGCGGACCGTCCGCTCGTCGTTCGAGCCGAGAGCCAGGGCGTGCGAGATCGTGCACCGCCCGTGCATGCCGAGCGCGCGTACCCGCTCGAAGACGAGATCCCAGGAGAAGGCACCCAGGGTGCCGGTCTCGTGGATGTGCAGGTCGACCGGCTTTTGGTATTTCTCGGCGAGGCCGAACACCACGTCGAGGTGACCCTTGGGGTCCCGGTCGATCGCGCACGGGTCGATGCCGCCGACGACGTCGATGGCGCCGAGGGTGAGTGCCTGGTCGAGGATCCGCGCCGTCGGCGGGTCGGAGATGATGCCGGACTGCGGGAAGCCCATGATCGTCACGTCGCACTCGCGGGCGTACCGCTCCTTCGCCTCGAGGACGCCGTCCAGGCGCTCGAGACCCGCGTCGGAGTCGATCTGCGCGTAGCTGCGCACCTTCGTCGTCCCGCGCGAGATCATCCGGCCGAGCATCGCGGAGGCCTTCTCGGCGATCGGTGCGTCCTCCCGCCAGCCGGCGCGGTCGGCCAGGATGTGCTCGCGCAGCGAGGGTCCCGCCGTGTGCGAGCGGAACGGCAGCCCCCACCGGGTCGAGTCGAGGTGCACGTGGACGTCGGCGAAGGATGGCAGCGCGATGAGCCCCGCGCCGTCGACGGTCTCGCCGTCGAGCGCGTCCCCGGCCCCCGGCGAGGCGGGGTCGATCGCGACGATCACGCCGTCCGCGCAGGACAGGTCGACGGGGTCCCCGCCCCAGGGGCGCACATTGCGGATCGTCGTACGGGCCATGCCAGGACCGTACCCCGCATCTGACCCGGCGGCCCTCCGGAGAACGTCGCGGTGCCCGGGCTCGTCGCGACATGCGGGGACACCCGGCGGTGCTCCGGAAAACGTCGCGCAAGAGCACCGTTGGCCACCCGGGATGGCGCGGCGGCCTCCGGCGCGACGTTCTCCGGTCGCCGGGTCAGGAACCCGCGTAGGTCCCGAAGCTCCACATGTTGCCCTCGCGGTCGCGGACGGTGAAGCCGCGCGAGCCGTAGTCGGCGTCCGCGAGCTCGTGCACGACCTCCGCGCCGAGGCGGCCGGCCCGGGCGCGGACCGCGTCGGGGTCGCCGCACACGACGTAGACGCCCTGCGCGCCGCGCGCGGTGGCGTGCTCGCTCCCGAGGGCTCGGCTGCTCACCATCACGCGACCTCCCTCGGGCCAGAGCATCTCGCTGTGGCGGACGAGATCCGGATTCCGGTCGGCGGGGACCCGGATGCCCTCGGTGAAGCCGAGCGCGGTGAGCCAGGCGCGGGCCGCGTCGGCGTCGTCGTAGGTGAATGCGGGCCAGATGCTGTGATCAGTCATGCTCCCCACCGTGCCCGAGGTCGTGGGCGAGGTCTTGTACGAATGCGAGCCGGTCCGAGCGCCGCCACCGCGTCGGTGTCGTGCCGGCCAGTGCCCGCCAGTCGCGCGTGAGGTGCGGCTGGTCGGCGAACCCGGCCAGCGCGGCGGCCTCTGCGAGCGGACGCTCGGCGCGGATGAGCGCCGTCGTGTACTCGAACCGGCGCAGCCGGCACGCCTGCTTGGGGGTGACGCCGAGCTCGCGGACGAACTCCTGCTCCAGGTGCCGGACCGACCAGCCGACGTCCCGCGCGATCTCCCGGACCGGTGCCCGGCCGCGGGTCCGCCGGATAACCGACCAGGCCCGGACGATCTCGGCGCGGGGCGCGGGCGGCCGCCGGCCGCCCAGCCGGGCACCGAGCAACTGCTCCTCGACCGACGCACACGGGACTCCCAGACCCACCGTCCGGCCGGTGACGGCCTTGCAACCGGACCCGGCCGTGTGCGCCGCGTCGAGCAGCCGCCGCGCGGCCGGCTCGGCGAGCTCGGCGAGGTCGATGACGCGCTGCGCGAGGTCCGCGGCCGGGACGCCGAACAACGCCCGGCTAGCGAGGGGATCGATGGCCAGCTGCACGCCGCTCTGGCGGGTGCCGTGGTGGATGGTGGCGGGGCGGGTGTGCAGGCCCGCGATGCTCGCGGCGTACCGGCGGCGCCGGCCGTCGAAGGCGATGTCCAGCGACTCGCCGATCGCCACCACGAAGGTCAGTGTGGTCGACGGCAGCCCGACGTGCTCGCCGGGCGGGACGTCGTCGTAGGCGTAACCGACGAAGGAGCGCACCGCTCCGCGCAGCGCCGGATCGATGGGATGCTCGATCTGCTGTCCCATGTGCGCCACGGTAGCGCGCGGCCGGTGGCGGCGGGGCCGGGTTGACAGGGCGGACGTCGGAAGTGGTCGAATGGCTGCATGACTGACGCTCCCTTCGACCTCGCGGTCACCGACAAGCTGCTGTCCACCACCCGCGCCGTGCGCAAGCGCCTGGACCTGGACCGCCCGGTCGAGCGGGAGGTGCTGCTGGAGTGCATCGACCTCGCGCAGCAGGCGCCGACCGGCGGCAACCGCCAGAAATGGCACTGGCTCGTCGTCACCGACGAGGCCAAGCGCCGCGAGCTCGGCCGGATCTACCAGGACGCGTCGGCGGAGTACCTCGCCGCGCCGCCGGCCGACGCGCCGAACCTCGACCCGGAGCAGCAGTCGCGGGTGCGGTCGAGCTCCCGCTACCTGCGCGACGTGATGCCCGACGTCCCCGCGCTGGTCGTGCCGTGTGCCGAGGGCCGCCCGGAGGACCTGTCGATCGCGGCGCAGGCCTCGTGGTACGGCTCGATCATCCCGGCGGTGTGGAGCTTCATGCTCGCGCTGCGCTCCCGCGGCCTGGGATCCTGCTACACCACCCTGCACCTCAACGAGGAGCAGCGGGCCGCGGACCTCCTGGGCATCCCGGACGGCATCACCCAGCTCGCTCTGCTGCCGGTGGCCTACACCAAGGGAACCGATTTCAAGCCCGTCAAGCGTCCGCCTGCCGAACAGATCGTGTCCTTCGATACCTGGTAGGTAACGACCGCCCTTCGACCTTTGCTCACTCTCTTTACATACATGTAAAGTGCCGAGCAGTCGACTGGGAGGGTGGCCGATGCGCAAGCTCATCGTGGCGAACCGGGGCGAGATCGCGGTTCGGATCATGGACACGGCCGCTCTGATGGGCCTGCAGACCGTCGCGATCTATCCCGACGACGATCGAGGCAGCCTGCACGTCCAGCGCGCCGACGAGGCGGTGCTGATCCCCGGTGCCGGGCCCGCGGCCTACCTGGACGTCGAGGCGGTCGTCGAGGCGGCGAGGGAGTCGCGCTGCGACGCGCTGCACCCCGGACTGGGCTTCCTGAGCGAGAACGCCGACCTCGCGCGGCGCTGCGCCGAGGAGGGCATCGTCTTCGTCGGTCCGGACAGCGACGCGCTGCGGCTGTTCGGCGACAAGTCGGCCGCGCGCGCCCAGGCCGACGGCGCCGGCGTGCCGACCGCCGTGGCCACCACCGGGCCGACGTCCTTGGCGCAGGCGGTGGAGCTGATGCATTCGCTCGGCGACGGCGCGGCGGTCATGGTCAAGGCGCTCGCCGGCGGCGGTGGGCGTGGCATGTCGCCGGTGACCTCGATCGACGACCTGCCGGTCGCGTTCGAGCGCTGCTCGGCCGAGGCGCGCGCGGCGTTCGGCAACGGCGACCTGTACGTCGAGCAGCTGGTGCGCGACGCGCACCACGTCGAGGTGCAGATCGTGGCCGACCGGCACGGCTCGGTGGCCGCGGTCGGTGACCGGGACTGCTCGGCGCAGCGTCGGCGGCAGAAGCTCGTCGAGATCGCGCCCGCCCCGTGGATCGACGCGCCGCTGCGCGCCCGGCTGCACGCTGCCGCCGAGGCGATCATCGGGTCCGCGCCGTACGCCGGCCTCGCCACCGTCGAGTTCCTCGTGGCCGGCGACCAGCTGGTCTTCCTCGAGGTCAACCCGCGGATCCAGGTCGAGCACACCGTCACCGAGGAGGTCACCGGCCTGGACCTGGTGGAGGTTGCGCTGCGGATCGCGGACGGCGCGACGCTCGCCGAGGCGGGCGTGCACCGCTCGCCGGCCCCGCGCGGCTACTCCGTGCAGTCGCGGGTCAACGCCGAGACGGTCGCCGGTGACGGCACCGTGCGCCCCGGTACCGGCAGGCTGACCCGGTTCCAGCCGCCGTCCGGCCGGGGCGTGCGCGTCGACACCCACGGGTACGCCGGCTACACGGTCACGCCGCGGTACGACTCGTTGCTGGCCAAGGTGGTCACCAACGGCCCCACCCTCGAGGCGGCGCTGGCGCGCGCCGACCGCGCGCTCGCCGAGCTGGACGTCGCGGGCGTGCAGACCAACGTCGGGATGCTGCGCGCGATCATCGACGATCCCGCGCTGGCCGCCGGGCAGGTGCACACCGGATTCGTGGACGAGCACCTCGGCGAGATTCTCGCGGCGGCCGCGACCAAGGGGTCCGCGCAGCGGCACGGGGAGCACGACGAGCAGGACCCGGCGACGGTCGCCGCCGAGGTGCCCGACGACGCGATCGCCGTCCGCGCGCCGATGCAGGCGGTCGTCGTGGAGATCGGCGTGGTCGAGGGCCAGAGCGTGGGAGCGACCGACGAGGTCATCGTGCTCGAGGCGATGAAGATGCAGCACGTCGTTCCGGCGGCGCAGGCCGGCGTCGTGCGGGCGATCGCCGTCGAGGTCGGCGACGTGGTCTCCGAGGGACAGGGGCTGGTCTACCTCGAGGAGGCCGAGCCCGGCGCCGAGGCGACCCACGACGACGTCGAGCTCGACCTCGACGAGATCCGGCCCGATCTGCGCGAGTCGCTGGAGCGGCACCGGTACGGCCTCGACGAGGGGCGCACGGAGGCGGTACGCAAGTGGCACGAGAAGGGCCGGCGTACGGCGCGCGAGAACATCGCCGACCTCGTCGACGACGGCTCGTTCGTCGAGTACGGCGCCCTGACGCTCGCCGCGCAGCGGCGCCGCCGGTCGGTGCAGGACCTCATCGAGCGCACGTCCGGAGACGGCATCGTGCTGGGCACCGCCACCATCGACGGCCGCCCGGTCGCGGTCATGTCGTACGACTACCTGGTGCTCGCCGGAACGCAGGGCCTGCAGAACCACCGCAAGACCGATCGGTTCCTGGACGTGGCCGGGCGGCAGGGGCTGCCGGTCGTGATGTTCGCCGAGGGCGGCGGCGGCCGCCCGGGCGACACCGACCACCCGTACGTGGCGCAGCTCGAGGTCCCGACCTTCCGCACCCTCGCCTCCCTCGTGGGCAAGGTGCCGATCGTGTGCGTCGTGTCGGGCTACTGCTTCGCCGGCAACGCCGCCCTCGTCGGCTGCGCGGACGTCGTGATCGCGACCCCGGAGGCGAGCCTCGGCATGGGCGGTCCGGCGATGATCGAGGGGGGCGGCCTCGGCGTCTATCCGCCGGGCGAGGTCGGCCCGATGTCGGTGCAGTACCCCAACGGCGTGGTCGACATCCTGGCCGAGGACGAGGCGGACGCCGTGCGGACGGCGCGCGAGACGATCGTTTTGCTCACCCGGCAGGTCCGCGAGGGGACGAGCGCCGACCAGCGGCTGATGCGTCACCTCGTCCCGGAGAACCGGCTGCGCAGCTACGACGTGCGGCCGGTGCTGCAGACGTTGGTCGACACCGGATCGCTGATCGAGCTGCGGCGCGGATTCGGGGCCGGCATCGTCACGGCGATCGCGCGCATCGACGGGATCGCGGTCGGCCTGATGGCCAACAACCCGCATCACCTGGGTGGCGCCATCGATCACGACGCGGCCGACAAGGCCTCGCGGTTCCTGACGATGCTGCAGGCCCTCCGGCTGCCGCTGGTGTCGCTGTGCGACACGCCCGGGTTCATGGTCGGTCCGGAGTCGGAGACCCACGGGACGGTCCGCAAGTTCGGCGGCTTCTTCGTCGCCGGGGCGCGGCTGGACACGCCGATCGTCACCGTCATCCTGCGCAAGGGCTACGGTCTCGGCGCGATGGCCATGGCCGCCGGGTCCATGCATGCCCCCGTGCTCAGCGTCGCCTGGCCGACCGGCGAGTTCGGCGGGATGGGCTTGGAGGGCGCCGTCCGGCTCGGCTACCGCAAGGAGCTCGAGGCGATCGACGAGCCGCGCGAGCGCAAGCACCGCTACGACGAGCTGGTGGCCGAGCAGTACGAGCGCGGCAAGGCGCTGAGCACTGCGGCCGCGTTCGAGATCGACGACGTCATCGATCCGGCCCGCACCCGGGAGCTCGTGATCCGGGCGCTACGAGCGAGCCTCGCATGAGCAGGCGGCGCGACCAGCTGATCGACGCGGCCGAGCAGGTGTTCGCCTCGAAGGGCTACGCCGAGACGACGATGGCCGACCTCGCAGAGGCGGCCGGCGTGACCCGCCCGACCGTCTACGCCTACTTCTCCTCGAAGGACGAGGTGCTGGCGGTGGTGGCCGGGCGGGTGCGTGAGCACTTCATCGAGCTGCAGGATCAGTCGGGCCGAACGCCGCACCACACCTTCGAGCTGACGCTCCGCGCCTACATCCACGAGTGGGTCCGGCACTACGGCGTCCTCACCGTGATCGCGCACCAGGCGCTGGGCGACCCGGCGTACGCCGCGCTGCTGGAGGACATCCATCGGCGGACCAACCGCCGGCACGAGAAGTACATGCAGCGACTGGTGGACGAGGGGCTGGCGCACCCGGTCATCCCGCCGCGGGTCATCGCCGAGCTGGTCACCGGGGCCGCGAAGCGGTTCGCCCAGCTGATCAGCGCCGACCCGAGCACCGAGGAGGCGTACGGCGACGCGCTGGTCCGGGCGCACAGCGCGATGCTGGGTCTGGTCGCCAGCTCGCCGCTGGCGGCGCCCACCGCGGCCGGCACCGAGCGCTAGCGGTTCGGCTCGCGCCGCGCGCGCTCGGCGGCCCGGTCGACCGGGGCGGTGCGGTCCCAGTCGGGCCGGCCGATCAGCGTCTTGCGGCGCACCGTCAGTCGTCCCCAGATCAGGTTCTGCAGCGCGAGCGTGCCGGCGCCGGCGGCGGCCATGCAGGCCAGGTTGAGGCTCAGCTGCAGCGCGCTGCCGCGCAGCTCGTTCCAGGCGCCGAACGCGAGAGCCATACCGAGGTTGCCGGCCGCGGGGACCGTCGTCACCGAGATGAACACGCCGGCCAGGCCGCCGGTGCGCGAGGAGGTGAGCGACAGGACGCCGGCCGCTGCCGCGACCGTCGCGACGACGACGCTCCAGCGGTCGGGCGAGTAGATGAACTCGGTCTGCGTGCGGTGCAGGATGTCCGAGAGCGAGACCCAGCCGATGGCGCGGCCGAGCAGCGCGGCCAGGGACGTGCACGCGATCCCGGCCGCGAAGCCCAGCACCAGCGTGGTCGTGGCCAGCCGCAGCAGGTGCGGCCGGCGCCGGACCAGCGCCAGCCCGATGGCGGCGATGGGGCCGAACTCCGGTCCCAGCACCATCGCGCCGACCGTCAGGATCGGCGAATCGAGCACAATGGCCACGCCGGCAAGGAGGGTGGCGAGCACCATGAAGCTCAGGTAGGTCCAGTTGAGCTCGGAGTCCTGGTAGGCGCGGTTGCCCACCTCGGTCCAGACGACGGCGTCCGCGGACGCGCCGGGTGCGGCGCGTTCGGCCTCGAGCGCCGGGAGCGACAGCCAGGTCGCCACCGGGTCGAGCCGGATGGCGCCGTCGCGATGCACGCCGAGCCGATGTAGCTGGTCGATCACCGCGTTGGCGCCTTCTCGCGCGACGTCGGCGGTGATCACGTCACCCACCGGGACGAGGGACGCGCCGCGCACGATGCTCAGCCCGGTGACGTACGGGGCGTCGCGTAGCAGCGTCACCACCTGATCGCTCAGGGACGCCGGGGCCGAGATGCGCAACGACAGCATGGCGACAGTCTCACAGGCGACGGGGCGGCGCGCGCGAAGATCCCCCGTGATTCCGGACCGGGCTAGGAAGCGGCCTTGCGGCGGGCGGCGGTCTTCTTGGCGGGCGCCTTCTTCGCGGCGGCCTTCTTGGCCGGTGCCTTCTTCGCGGGCTTCTTGCGCGGAGCGGGCGCCTCCTCTTCGGCCGCCGCGGTCTCGTCCTCCGTCTCGGACCCGCCGTCCGCCTCGGCCGACGCGTCGGTCGAGGCGCCGGATCGCTTGGTCTCGATGGAGCGACGCAGCGCCTCCATCAGGTCGATGACCTCGCCCTCGTCCGCCGACTTCTGGGCGCCGAACGTCGCCTCGGTGTCGATGGTGTCGCCCTGCTCGATCTTCGCGTCGATCAGCTGCCGGAGCTGCACCTGGTAGTCGTCGGTGAACTTCTCGGGCTCGAAATCGGTCGCGAGCGAGTCGACGAGCTGCGCGGCCATCTTCAGCTCGGCCGCGCTGACCTTCACCTCCTCGCCGAGGGAGGCGAAGTCGGCCTCGCGGACCTCGTCCGGCCACAGCAGGGACTGCAGGACCAGCACGTCGTCCTTCACCCGCAGCGCGGCGAGCCTGGTGCGCTGCCGCATCGCGAATTTCACGATGGCCAGCCGGTCGGTCTCCTGCAGGGCCCGGCGCAGCAGCACGTACGCCTTGGCGGACTTCGAATCCGGCTCCAGGTAGTACGTCGAGGAGTACAGCTCCACCGGGACCTGCTGGCGCGGGACGAACTCGACGACCTCGATCTCGTGGCTCTGCTCGGAGGGCAGCATCGAGAAGTCCGCGTCGGTGAGCACGATCGTGCGGTCGCCGTCGACGTACGCCTTGTCGATGTGCGCGAACTCCACGATCTCGTTGCACTTCTCGCAGCGGCGCTGGTAGCGGATGCGGCCGCCGTCCTCGTCGTGCACCTGATGCAGCGGCGCGTCGTGGTTCTCGGTCGCCGAGTACATCTTCACCGGCACGTTGACCAGCCCGAAGGCGATCGCGCCCTTCCAGATCGACCTCATGACCCACTCGCTTCCCGATGCTCGGCACGTCGCTCGAAGACACGTCACACTGATGCTATGACCCGCCCCGACCTGCCCGCAGCCACTCGCATCGACGGACGGTCGTTGCGGCTCACCAGCCTCGACAAGGTCATGTACCCGACGAGCGGGACGACGAAGCAGGAAGTGCTCGCCTACTACGCGGCCGTCGCGCCGTACTTCGTGCTCCACGCGGCGATGCGGCCCGCGACGCGCAAACGCTTCGTCGACGGTGTCGGCTACGCGGGAACGCCCGGGAAGGTGTTCTTCGAGAAGAACCTCGGCAATGGTGCGCCGTCGTGGATCGCGCGCCGAAGCATGAAGCACTCCGATCGGGTGGTGACGTACCCGCTCATCAACGACGCCTCGACGCTGGTGTGGTGCGCGCAGATGGGCGCGCTCGAGCTGCACGTGCCGCAGTGGAAGTTCGACGGCGACGACCCGGTGAACCCGGACCGGCTGGTGCTCGATCTCGATCCGGGACCGGGTGCCGATCTGGAGTCCTGCGTCGAGGTTGCCCTGCTGTGCAAGGACATCCTGGACGACGTCGGGCTGGACAGTGTGCCGGTGACCTCCGGCAGCAAGGGCCTCCACCTCTACGCCAGGCTGGACGGCGAGCAGACGTCGGAGCAGGCGTCGCAGTTCGCGCACACGCTGGCGCGTGCGCTGGAGGCCGACCATCCCGACCTCATCGTCAGCGACATGAAGAAGTCGCTGCGCGGCGGGAAGGTGCTGCTGGACTGGTCGCAGAACAACGCGGCGAAGACGACGGTCGCGCCGTACTCGCTGCGCGGTACGCCGACCCCACAGGTCGCCTGTCCCCGGGAGTGGGCGGAGATCGTTCCCGGCCTACGGCACCTGGAGATGTACGAGGTGATCGAGCGCCTCGAACGCATCGGTGATCCGATGGCCGGTCTCGACGGCGGCCAGCCACCGGACGTCGAGGGGTCGGACGTCGAGGCACCCGTGGTCGTTGCTGCCGCGCCCGAGGCGCCCCGCAGGCGCGGACCGCTGCGCCCGATGCAGGCGAGCGTCGGCCGGATCGGGCAGGTGCGCGGCGACGGCTGGGCCTACGAGGTCAAGTGGGACGGCTACCGCGCCATGGCGGCCGTCCGCGACGGTTCCGTCGTCCTGACCAGCCGCAACGGGATCGACCTGACGAAGTCGTATCCCGAGCTGCAGGAGATCGCCGAGCTCGCGGCGCACGACTGCGTGCTCGACGGCGAGATCGTCGCTCTGGACGCGAGTGGGCGGCCGAGCTTCGAGCGGCTCCAGGAGCGGCCGAGCTCGTCACGCATCCGCGTGCAGATGATGCTCTTCGACGTCCTCGACATCGACGGGGAATCCCTTCTGGAGCGGGATTATGCGGCGCGCCGTACGGCGCTGGAGGAGCTCGTCGCGGACGGGAAGCACACGCATGTCCCGCCGCCGCTGGACGGCACCGCCGACGAGGCGCTGCAGCGCAGCGCCGACCTCGAGCTCGAGGGCATCGTCGCCAAGCGGCTCGACAGCCCCTACCTACCCGGCGTGCGCACGACCGCGTGGCTGAAGCTCAAGCACCAGCAGACACAGGAGGTCGTGGTCGTGGGCTGGCGCCCCGGCCAGGGCAACCGGTCGGCGACGCTCGGGTCGTTGCTGCTCGCCGTCCCCGACGGCGAGGAGATGGTGTACGCCGGGAAGGTCGGCAGCGGACTGAGCGACCGGGTGTTGGCCGAGACGCTGAAGAAGCTGGCGAAGATCGAACGCCGTACGCCACAGGCCACCGGCGTCCCCCCGGCAGACGCTCGCGGTGCCCGCTGGGTCAGCCCGGTCTACGTCGCCGAGGTGTCCTACGCCGAGTGGACGTCGTCCGGCCGGCTTCGGCAGCCGGTCTGGAAGGGGTGGCGGCCGGACAAGACTCCGGCGCAGGTCGTCCGCGAGTAGCCGGTCCTAGGCCACGACGAAGTAGTCGCCATCGACCTTGATCTTCCGCGGATCGAGGTCGGCGGTGGCCGGGCCCTTCTGCACCTTGCCCTCGAGGGTGAACTCCGAGCCGTGGCAGCCGCAGTAGATCGTCGCGTTGCTCACCTCGCGCAGCGTGCACTGCTGGTGCGTGCAGATCGCCGACAGGCCGACGTAGTCGCCCTTGACCGGCTGGGTGATCACGATGCTCGCCTTCGGGAACACCCGACCGCCGCCCACGGGCACCGCGTCGACCCGGCCGATGCGGTCGCCGCTGGAGACCTTGGCCCGCTGCGGACCGCCGCCCTGGCCCGTGCACGCGGTCAGCGCAACGGCGGCGGCGACGGCGGTCGTGCCGGCCATGAACGAGCGGCGGGTGGCGGCGCCGAGACGAGCGACTTCGGGATCGTGGGGGGCGGACATGAGGGTGGCAGGCTCCTGACGTGTCGGTCGCCTACCAGTGTCCCAGAACCACCGCTAGCCGGTGGTAACGGCCGCCGGCCGCTTCTTGGCGGTGAACTGCATGGACTCGGCGAGATCGGCGCGCCGCATGTGCAGCGCGTCCAGCGCGTAGTTCTGCCGGACCCGCCACGGCGCGGCCGCCCCGGCGCGCGGCAGCAGGTGGGCGCTGCGCGTGACGTAGCCGCTGCGCAGGTCGAGCATCGGACGGGCATCGAGGTCGCCGGGCGCGATCGGCATCGCGACACCGTAGCCGTGCTCGTCGAGGTACGACAGCAGCCGGCACACGTAGCGCGAGGACAGGTCGGCGCGCAGCGTCCAGGAGGCGTTGATGTAGCCGAAGCACACCGCGGCGTTCGGTACGCCGCTGAGCATGAGCCCGCGATACTGCCACCGCTGCGCCGGGTCGACCTGCTCGCCGTCCACACTGAGCGCGATGCCGCCGGCGACCTCCAGCGCTAGGCCGGTCGCCGTCACGACGATGTCGGCCTCCAGGACGTCCCCCGAGCGCAGCCGCACGCCCTCGGGGAGGAAGGTCTCGATGTGGTCGGTGACGACGTCGACGCGCCCGTCGTTCATCGCGCGGAACAGGTCGCCGTCCGGCACCAGGCACAGCCGCTGGTCCCACGGCTGGTACGTCGGCGTGAAGTGCCGATCGAGCACGGCCGGGTCGTCGACGGCCTTCTCCAGGATGCCGCGCAGCATCTTGCGTACGGTCTCGGGCCGGCGGCGGGAGAGCTGGTAGATGAGCGAGTTCCCGGCGATGCTCTTGGCCCGGTTGATCTTGTCGACGATCTTGGGCGGGATCCGCGAGCCGTCGAGCTTCCTGGCGAGGGGGTCCTCCGTCGGGAGCACCGTCATGTAGGTCGGCGTCCGCTGCAGCATGCTGACGTGCGCCGCGCCGCTGTCGGCGAGCGCGGGAACCAGGGTGACCGCAGTGGCGCCGGAGCCGACGACGACGACCTTCTTGCCGGCGTACTCGAGGCCCTCGGGCCAGAACTGGGGGTGCACGACCGTGCCGGCGAACCGGTCCAGCCCGGGGAGCTGGGCATCGTACGGCTGGTCGTAGCGGTAGTACCCGGCGCACAGGTAGAGGAACGCGCAGCGGATCTCGCGCCGCTCGCCGCCGTGCGTCACGGTGAGGGTCCACCGCTGCGTCTCGCTCGACCACGCCGCGTCGGTGGCCTTGCTGCCGAAGCGGATGTGCCGGTCGATGCCGAACTCGCGGGCGGTCTCGGCGACGTACTCGCGGATGTCGTCGCCCGAGCCGATCATCTGCGGGCTGGTCCACGGCTTGAACGGATACCCGAGGGTGTACATGTCCGAGTCGGAGCGGACGCCGGGGTAGCGAAACAGGTCCCAGGTGCCGCCGATCGCGTCGCGCGCCTCGAGGATGGCGTAGCTGCGTTCCGGATGCGCCTGCTGGAGCCGGTAGCCCGCTCCGATTCCGGAGAGGCCGGCTCCGACGACGACCACGTCGACCTCGGACGCTGTTGAAGCGGAGTCAGCCATCGACATGCGTGGATTCTCCGGCACCGCGCGGGCGCGCACAACCCGCCGCGACGGCCCGCGCGCCGGGGAGATCTAGAAGCGGTCGGCGCCGTCGGCGACCCGCCGGCGCAGCAGCTCGGCGGGCTTCCAGTACGCGCCGTGGATGCGGTGGTACTCCTCGATCTTGGCGAGCACCTCGCCCAGCCCGCGCTGCTCGGCCCAGTGCATCGGGCCGCCGCGGTCGGCGGGGAAGCCGTAGCCGTTGACGTACACGACGTCGATGTCGGACGCGCGCTGCGCGATGCCCTCGTCGAGCAGCTGTGCGCCCTCGTTCACCAGCGCGAGGATCGTGCGGTCGATGATCTCCTGGTCGGAGACCTCGCCGCGCTCGATCCCCGCCTCCTGGGCGGACTTCTCGATCAGCGCGTCGATCTCCGGGTCGGGGATCGGCGTCCGGTCGCCCTTCTCGTAGCGGTACCAGCCGGCGCCGGTCTTCTGCCCGAACCGGCCGGCCTCGCAGATGCGGTCCGCGACCGTCGAGTAGCGCAGCGACTTGTCGCGCGTCGCGGCCTGCCGCTTGCGGCCGGCCCAGCTCACGTCCAGGCCGGCGAGGTCGCCCATCGCGAACGGCCCCATGGCCATGCCGAAGTTCTTCAGGACGCCGTCCACCCGCTCCGGGGTGGCGCCCTCCTCGAGGACGAACTCGGCCTCCCGGCGGTACGGCGTCAGCATGCGGTTGCCGATGAAGCCGTCGCAGATCCGCGCCAGGACGGGCTTCTTGCCGACCGTCGGGGCGAGCTGCATGCAGGTGGCGATGACGTCGGGCGCGGTCTTCTCGCCGCGGACGACCTCCAGCAGCCGCATGACGTTGGCGGGGCTGAAGAAGTGCAGGCCGATGACGTCCTGCGGCCGCTCGGTGGCGGCCGCGATCTGGTCGATGTCGAGCCGCGACGTGTTGGTGCCGAGGATGGCGCCCTGCTTGACGATCTTGTCGAGCCGGGCGAACAGGTCCTTCTTGACCTCGAGGTCCTCGAACACCGCCTCGATCACGAGGTCGACGTCCGCGAGGTCGTCGAGGGACAGCGACGGGGTGATGCGCCCCATGCGCTCGGCGACGTCCTGCTCGCTGATCTTGCCCTTGGCGGCGGTGCGGTCGTAGTTGCCCTTGATCGTCGCCAGGCCCCGGTCGAGGCCCTCCTGGGCCTGCTCGACGAGGACCACATCGTGACCGGCGTTGCTGAACACCATCGCGATGCCGCCGCCCATGGTGCCGGCTCCGATGACGCCGACCTTGCCCACGTTGCGGACCGGCGTGTCGGCGGGGATGTCGTCCACCCGGACGGCGGTCTGCTCCGCCTCGCGGAGGTAGTCGGCTGCGCTCTGCTGGCTCATGAAGGCTCCCGGTGGTTGGCTACTCGTTAGCGATCCTAACGAATCCTCGGTGCCGCAGGTGGGCGGCTGCGGGTCTCAGGCCTGCGCGGGACGGCGCCGGATGAGGTAGCGGTGCCGGCCGTCCATGACCAGGACGCCGTCCTGGTTGTGGATCGTGACGGCGACGGTGACGACGCCGGTGCTGCGGTTGGGGGTGAGGTCGGTGATCTCCAGCATCGGGTAGAGCGTGTCCTCGGCGTACACCGGCGCGAGGAAGCGTGAGGACTGGTCGATGAACGCGATCAGCGAGTCGCCGAGCACGTGCGGGAACACGCCCGCGCCGGACGCCGCCTGGATCGCCACCTGCAGCCCGTGCGCGAGCAGGTCGCGGTGCCCGCGCGCCTGGCAGTACGGCCGGTCGTAGTGGATGGGGTGGTTGTCGCCGCTGGCCAGCTGGAAGGCACTGAACAGCGCGGGCGTCTGGGTGCGGGACGGGATGTAGAACCGCTGGCCGACGTGGAGATCCTCGAGGTACGCCGCATCGCCGAACCGATGCTGCGCCGGGTCGAAAGGCGCCTCCGACGTCGTCGGGCGGGTGGTTCGCTGCTCTGGTCGATCGACGGGTTCTGACACGAGGTGGTGCTCCTGCTCTGTCGGGGTGCGATGCCGTCATTGTGCCGGTCGACGCGATCCGGTTCGGTCCTGCCTGCGGGGTGGCCGAGCGGTGACCGGTCAGCTGCTGCCGCGCCGTCGCCCGAGCAGCGCCGCACCGCCGCCGAGCAGCAGCAGCGAGCCGGCGATCAGTGCCCACCGCCCACCGTCCGTGCCGGTGCCGGCGAGCGCCTTGCCGGCCATCGGCCCGGCGGACGTCGACGGCCCGGCCGTCGCCCGCGCGGCGGACGACGTCGGCGCCGCGGGCGGCGTGACTGAGGTCGCAGCGGGCGGCGTGGTCGTCGGAGGCGGGCCGGTCGTGACCGGGGCCGGAGTGAGCGAGGTCGTGACCGGCGGGGCGGCCTGGGTGGCGCTGGGGTGCGCCGTGGTGGGCGTCGCCGGCAGCGCGGACGGGGTGGTCGGGTGCGGAGGTGTGGAAGAAGGGGGAGCCGAGGTGGTGGGCGGCGGCGCGGCGACGGTGACGGTCTGCGCCTGGGACCCGAGGTCGCTGTGCTCGGCGACGAGCGCGCCGGTGGCGTCGTACGCCTTCTCGAAGACGACCAGCGCGGCACCCGGCGCGGTGCCGGCCGGGACCGGGATATCGACGCGGACGGAGCCGCTGGTCGCCGTGGCGGTGAAGGTCGTGGACGCCGTCGTCCCGGTGGGCTTGCCGGTCGCCACGTCCATGAGCCGGCCGACGACGGTGTAGGTCTGACCGGCGATCAGCCCCCGGTAGGCGACCAGGTCGGAGACGATGCCGCCGGGCAGCACCAGCTTGTCGTGATCGGCGCGATCGGTCGCGGTGGTGCCGAGCGCGGGACGGGCTCGCCACGGGACCGTGATCACTGCCTCGGCGGTGCCCGGCTGCACGGTCGCGAGGACGAGGGACTGGGTCGCCGACTCGGGGTCGGAGGCGGTCGGTGTGAAGATGCGGCCGGTCGGTGTCTGGACGGCGGTGGATGCGGTGATGGTCGCCGAGCCGGGACCGGCGTCGGCGGGCACCTCGACGTACAGCTCGGTGGACGTCGTGGTGCCGCCGACCGGCCGGCCCTGGGCGTCGACGATGCGGCTGCCGGCCGGTGCGCTCGTGAGCGCGAGGGTCGCCGTCGCGGAGGTGGTGAGGGTGATGGGGCCGATCCGCGAGCCGGCGACACCGCTCGTGCCGTCGGCGGTCAGCGAGAGCGTCGTGTCGGGGATCTCGCTCATGCCGACGTTCGCCGGCCCGACGAGGTGCTGGTAGAGGGCGAGCACGTCGTGCCGCTCACCGGCCGAGCCCGCCACGTCGGAGGCTGTGAGGTTGACGCCGTTGCTGTAGTGCCACACCGCGGCCTGCGTGGCGGCGACGGCCTCGCCGATCGAGAGCCCGTTGTCGAAGGGCTCGGCCGCGACGACCTTCTCGAGCGCGAGGTAGGGGTAGCTGTGATGCAGCAGCCAGTTGACCTGCGTCGCGTACGGCGCGATCACCGGCGCGTCCGCCCAGTGCGCCTCGCGAAGCGCCGCACCCTTGCGGTACGTCGTGTTCAGGTCGATGCAGTACGCCGTGGCGTGTGGGCCGTTGCTCGCCGTCACATCGTAGGTATAGGTACCCATCAGCCCGTGGCCCGCGATGCGCAGATGGAGGCCCGTGTCGACGTGCTCACCGGCGAAGTAGGGCGCGGGGCCCGGGGACGGCTCGGCGTGCGCGTGCTGGGGAAGGAGCGCGAACAGGGTCGCGGCGACGCCGATCGTGGCGCTGATGCGGGGTGCGGTCATGACGGTCACCTGAGGTCGTGGCGGACGTGATGACCGGAAAACTAGAAACTGCCGGGGACGGCGTCGAACGCTCCGCGGCCGTTCTGTGGACGGGCGCGGAGCTGTGGACAGCGGCTTGACGAGGGCGGCGCACCGGTGGCGCACGGCGAACGGGCCCGTGGACGTGACGAGGGGGCGTACGCCGGATCGGCGTACGCCCCCTCGTCGCTGCGGGACTAGTCGGTGCCGGCTCCCGGGTTCTTCCCCGGGACGGGCTTGCTGTTGGAGGCGACGGTGCCGTCGCCGTTGAGCAGCACGGAGGGCGCCTTCGGGTGATGGAAGTCGAACAGGCCGGTGAGATCGCCGGCCCACGCGTCGGCGGAGTGGTCACCGATCTCGCCGAGGTGCCAGTTGTCCTCGATGAACCGCAGGATCGAGGCCTGGTCGGTCGGCGTGTGGTCGACGTAGTTGCGCTTCGCAAACGGCGACATCACGAGCAGCGGCTGGCGCGGGCCCGGTCCGCACCGATCCTGGTAGCCACCGGCGATCGGCACGCCGGCGGCTGCGGCGTCCTTGCACCAGGCTGCGTCGTCCGGCGAGCTCGAGGCGTTGAGCACCTTCGCCGCGCTGTGGTCGTACCAGCCGTCCGAGTCGTCGTAGGCCAGCACGATCGCCGTATCCTTCCAGTTCTTGGACTGCTGGATCATGTTGATGTACTTGACCAGGAACGCCTGCTCGTCGATCGGGTCCGAGTAGGCGGCGTGGCCGTCCTGGTACATGCCCGCCTTCAGGTACGAGACCTCCGGCATGTTGTCCGAGTTGACGACGTCCTCGAAGTCGGTGAGGTCGTACTGGTGATTCGCCTGCCCGTTCTTGCCGATTTCGGCCGACGAGGCCGGCGGCAGGTGCTGCGGGTTGGCCGTCGACTGGTAGTACTGGAACGGCTGGTGGTGCGGCGAGTAGTCCGGAACGGTGTTGCCGGCGACGTTCTGGTGGCTCTGCCCGCACACCGCGCGGGAGGTGGCGGTGGCGGCCTGCGTGGGCCGGAAGCCGCCCTGGAACCAGCCCCACGTGACGCCCTTGGCGTTCATCAGGTCACCGACGTTGGGCCCGTCCATGCCGGCCAGCGGGTGCTTGGTCGAGGAGCAGTCGTCCCAGACCGGATCCGGGTCGTTCGTGACGGTGCCGACGCCGGCGGCGTCGGGGACGCGGACGGTGTAGGCATCGGGCGTGGCGGTCTGCTGCCGGGTGGTCGGGTCGTACGAGCGCACGCCGTGGGTCTGCCCGGAGACGAGGTTCAGCGCGCCGGGCGTCGACGGGCCGAAGACCGTGCTGTACGACGCGTCGCTCATCGCGTACTGCTGGGCGTAGCTCCAGATCGCCGTGACGGTGTTGCCGTCGTAGTAGTCCATCGTCAGGCCGGGACGGCCGTACGCGTTCGGCGTCGTGGCGCAGGCGTCCTTGCTGACCGACTCCACGAACAGGTCCATCTTTCCGCTGTCGTAGGCCTTCTGCTCGTTCGTGTACGTATGGTCCTGGTCGCACGTGACGGCCTGCGAAGGGGTGAGGCGCTGCGGCTGGACCGAGTTCGGGTTGTTCGGTGCGAGCAGGCCGGCGTTGGCCAGCGTGTCGATCTTCTTCGGCGTCCCGGGCGCGGCGGTGAACGCCGGCGCCGGGGTGCCGGTGCCCTGCGCCGTCTCGCCCGCGACGTTGGCGGCGTTCGGGTAGGTCGCGAAGTAGTGGTCGAAGGAGACGTTCTCGTCGAAGATGACCACGACATGCTTGATCGGGGTGGCGGTGCTGCCGGAGGCGACGGGATCGGCGGACGCCGGGCCGAGGCCGGAGAACGCTATCGCGGCGCCGGTGGCCGCGACGCCGAGGGTTCTCACGACGCGTGAGCTGGGCATTGCGCTCCTTAGGGAGTGGACGGGGGCTGTCGGCCGGAGTGGGCGGCCGACCGTCTGCCACTCTCGCCGTCCGTCGGCTCGGGCACCAGCACGCGAACGGAGGATTGGTGCGCTGTTCAGCGCGACGACGCCGATCCGTGCCGCGCCGTTCGTTACGGGGTCGCAGCGCACACCTCGGTCCCACCACTCTGTGGCGATCCTGAGAGCCCGCTGGTGGTCGCCGACGACCCCCGCCAACCTTCTGCGGTGGAGTAGTGCACGCTAATCGGCGAACAGCGTTCACTAATCCACCGCAGATCGCGGGGACCCTCGGGAGGACTCATGGAGCCGGTGCTGTCAGCAGCGAAGAAGGTCGCGGAACGGCTTCGGGAGCGCGGTGAGTCGGTCGCGGTCGCGGAGTCGTCGTCCGCCGGTCTGATCGCCGCGGCCTTGCTGGCCCAGCCGGGCTCCTCTGCGTACTTCGTCGGCGGCGCGGTGGTCTACACCCGGGTGGCGGGCGCAGAGCTGCTCGGGCTGACGGCGTCCGACCTGACGGGGATGCGTTCCTCCAGCGAGCCCTACGCGTTCGCGCTCGCCGACCGGGTGCGCAGCCGGCTCGGCGCGACGTGGGGCATCGGGGAGACCGGGGCGGCCGGTCCGACCGGCAATCGGTACGGCGACGCGCCCGGCCACAGCTGCTTGAGCGTAGTGGGAACCACCGAGCGGTCCAGGGCGATGGAGACGGGGTCGGACGATCGCGAAGCGAACATGCAGGCGTTCGCGGTCGCCGCTCTGGAGCTTCTCGGTGAGGCGCTGGGCGACTGACCAGCGCTCGTGTGGTGGCCAGGGGCGGGGTCGAACCGCCGACCTTCCGATTTTCAGTCGGACGCTCGTACCAACTGAGCTACCTGGCCTTGCTTGCGACGTACTGCAATGTCGCGATCGCTTGTGAAGCGACCCTGACGGGACTTGAACCCGCGACCTCCGCCGTGACAGGGCGGCGCGCTAACCAACTGCGCCACAGGGCCTTGCTATTCAGTTTCTGAAGCACTTGATAGTACCTCGTGACCCCAACGGGGTTCGAACCCGTGTTGCTGCCGTGAAAGGGCAGAGTCCTGGACCGCTAGACGATGGGGCCGTACCCTCCGCGCGACAGATATCCAGGTTCGGATCCCCGTCGTTTGGGGCTAGAGAAGCATACGGGATTCTTAGACAGCGGCGCCACCCGGCGTGCGGTTTGTCACTCGACGGCAGCGACCCGCTCACGGACCGCTGGTGGTCGCCGCCTCGGTGGGCGGCGCGGAGGTGGAGGCCGGCTGCTGGGCGCCCGACGGCGGCCGGCTGGACGAGCTGGCGCTCGACGTCGACTCCGACGGCTCGCTGGAGCTGATGCTGGCGGCCGATTCCTCGGCCTCCTGGACGGCCTGCGGCGCCAAGGTGCGGTTGATCGACACGTCGGTCTGGCCCAGACCCCCGACGGTGATGTCGTCCCAGGCGCGCAGCTTGTGCGTGGCCGAGTCGAAGTACAGCACCGACGCGGTCAACGGGGTCGGCTTGTCGCCTTCGAGGCCGCGCAGCCCCGCCCCGCCGGTCGAGCCCTGCACCATCAGCAGGGTGTCCTTGTCCACGGCGCTCACCGAGCGCTTGTGCTTGTGGCCGGAGAGGATCAGCGGCCCGGAGTCCTTCAGCAGCTTCGCGGGACCCGGATCGTGGAACAGCACGATGTCCGGCTTCTTCGGCACCGCCTCGAGGTATGCCGCGAACTCCTTGGCCGCCTTCGCGGCCGCCTCGTTGAGTGTCGAGTCGTCGTACGTCGTGCGGTCGGGGCTGAACCGGGGGTCGCCGACGCCGGCGATGGTGATGCCGTCGACCTCCGCCTCGGTCTGGTCGAGCACCCTGGCGTTCGGGTACTTCGCGACCTGGGCCTCGGTCGTCTTCGAGTCGTGGTTGCCGCGGATGTACACATACGGCACCTTCAGCGCGCCGATGGTGGAGAACGTCGCGGCCTCCTGCGGCGTTCCCCAGTCGACCAGATCACCGGTGTCGATCACGAAGTCCACCTTGAACTGCTTGACCAGGTTGCTCATCAGATCGAAGCCGGCAGGGTTCATGTGCAGGTCGGACACGTGCAGCACCTTGGTCGTGTCGGCGACACCGGGGTCGGTGGGCAGCGTGGAGACCGTCGTGTAGAGCGTGGAGACGTTGGTCAGCAGCTTGACCAGCGACTTGCGGTAGTCGGCGAACTTGTCGGCCAAGTTGCTGACGTTGCCGACGATCGCGGGCGCCTGCTCGAGAAGACCGGTGTACTTCGGCTGCTGGAAGGCCTTCGCGTCGAAGGTCACGTAGCCGATCGCGCCGCTGAGCGCGATGAGCGCTATCGAGGTGGCGATCGAGACCAGCACCTCGCGGGTTCGCCGGAAGACGAGGAGGCTGGCGACGCCGCCCCCGACGATGGCCCAGACGACGGTCTTGATCAACAGCGTCGTGAGGGCGGACTGCAGGTCCGACTCGACGGCCGCGGTCAGCTCGTCGAGGCTCTTGCTGCCGTTGACGTACGCCGTCGCCTTGGCCCGATCGACCGTCAGCACGGTCATCTGGAGGCTGAAGGGGCCCTTGTACGCATCCACGTCGAGCGCCCCGAGGGGCGGGATGCGCAGCGTGGCGTCGCCGGAGCCGACGAGGAGGTCGGCGCTGACGTGGATGGGGCCGACGTCCGCGGTGGTATGCCCGCCGATCAGCACACCGAGCAGGACGCCGGCGACGGCGACCACGACGCGGGTGAGGATGGACGCCACCGGATGCTTGCGCCAGGCGCTGCGGACCGACTCGTTGTCCGCGACACCCGCGAAGGCGGCCGCGGCCAGGTGCCCGTGCGGCACCTCGGCGGCGTCGTCGGAGTGGTGGTGCTCGGTCGGTGCCCCGGCGTCCCGGTCAGGGTCACGCCGACCGACCGGATCGGCCTCGCCACGGCGATCCGGCGGCGTATCGGGGAACGACTCACCTGGCATCCGAGTGAGTCTAGCGACGCGGCGCGTCCGCGGCGTACGCGATCGAGGCGGTGCGGGCGGCCGCCGGAGAACCGGCCGGCCGGCGCGAGTGCCGCTGGCAACGCGCGCTGCCGCCCGCCGCGGTCCGCGCGCCCGTCCTGGACGATCGGCGGTTGCGCAACGACCTCTGCTGGTCGGTCTTCGGCCAGGACGACCCGCCGCCCGGCGAGCGGCGGATCGTTCCGTCGAGGTGCTAGCCGAGCGCCCCGGCGTCCTTGACCTGCTGGATGTCCTCCGGGGAGAGGCCGACGCTGCGCAGGATGTCGTCCGAGTCCTGGCCGGGGGACGGCGGCGCGGTCGGAAGGTCGCTCACGGTGCGGCTGAACCGCGGGGCGCCGACCGGCTGGGGGACGCCCGCGATCTCGGTGAACACCGCGCGCTCGGTGTTGGCGGGGTGCACGACGGCTTCCTCGGGGGAGAGGATCGGCGCGACGCAGGCGTCGGTGCCCTCGAAGACCTGCTCCCAGTGAGCGCGCGGGCGGCTGCCGAGCACCTCGGCGAAGCGGGCCTTGGTCGCGGCCCACTGGCTGCGGTCGTGCTGGTCGGGCAGCGACGCCGGGTCGATCTGCAGCCCCTTGAGGAACTCGGCGTAGAACTGCGGCTCGATGCAGCCGACCGCGACGTAGCCGCCGTCCGCGCACTCGTACGTGTCGTAGAACGGGGCGCCGCCGTCGAGCAGGTTCTCGCCGCGCGGCTCGTTCCACTGCCCCGCGCCGCGCAATCCGAAGATGAAGCTGCCGAGCTGGGCGGCGCCGTCCACCATGGCCGCGTCGACGACCTGGCCCTTGCCGGAGACACTGCGCTCGACCAGAGCGGCCAGGATGCCGAGGGCCATCAGCATGCCGCCGCCGCCGAAGTCTCCGATGAGGTTGGCGGGGAACTGCGGCTTGTCGCCGGCCTTGCCGAGCATGTGCAGGACGCCGGTCATCGCGATGTAGTCGATGTCGTGCCCCGCGGTCTGCGCCAGCGGGCCGGTCTGGCCCCAGCCGGTCATCCGGGCGTACACGAGCCGTGGGTTGCGCGCCGCGAGGTCCTCCGGACCGATGCCGAGGCGCTCGGTCACGCCGGGGCGGAACCCCTCGACGAACACGTCGGCCTCGTCGCAGAGCTTGAGCAGCACCTCGAGCGCCTCGGGCTTCTTCAGGTCGAGGGTGATCGACTTGCGGTTGCGGCGCATCGGGTTGCCGTCGCCGGTGCGCGAGCCTCCCGGTCCGGCGTTCGGCCGGTCGACCAGGACGACCTCCGCGCCGAGATCGGCGAGGATCGTCGTTCCCATCGGCGCGGGCGCGAGGCTCGCGATCTCCACAACCTTGATGCCCTTGAGGGGTCCCATCCGGTGGCTCCTTCCCGGCATACGCCGGATCGATTGGCGGTTGCTAGAAGTTCTATAGGAAATCGGGCGCTTGGTCGACCGTCGACCTGGATAGGGCCGACGTGGTCCCGCGGGTATCGTCTCGATGTGACCTACCCAACTCTGCTTGCGGTGGGCAGGATGAACGGGTGGGTGGGTTGCACCTGCTGTTGCCGCATGGGCGCCTCGGGCGCCTCGCACGCTATGGAGATGTACAGGCGATGACTGAGAGCTACCGCAAGGGCGATGACCAGCCGCCCCTGCTGACGGACACCATCGGCGCGATGCTGGAGAAGACGGCCGCCCGGTTCCCCGATCGCGAGTCGATCGTCGACTGCCCGACGGGCCGGCGCTGGACCTGGAAGCAGCTGGACGAGGACGTCAACCGCGTCGCGACGGGGCTGCTGGATCTGGGCGTGCAGAAGGGCGACCGCGTCGGCATCTGGGCGCCCAACTGCCCGGAGTGGACGATCACGCAGTACGCCACGGCGAAGATCGGCGCGATCCTGGTCAACATCAACCCGGCGTACCGGGCGCACGAGCTCGCCTACGTGCTCAACCAGGCCGAGATCTCGATGGTCGTCGCCATGGTGGCGTTCAAGACCAGCGAGTACCAGCGGATGCTGCACGACGTCCAGGCCGACACACCCACCGTGAAGCGGCTGGTCTTCTTCGGCGAGGACAGCTGGGACGCGTTGATGGCGACCGAGGCGGACGTCGACCGGATCCACGCGGTGATGGACGGCCTGGAGCAGACCGACCCGATCAACATCCAGTACACGTCGGGGACGACGGGGTTCCCGAAGGGCGCCACGCTGTCGCACCGGAACATCCTGAACAACGGCTACTTCATGAGCGAGATGCAGGAGTGGACCGAGCAGGACAAGGTGTGCCTGCCGGTGCCCTTCTACCACTGCTTCGGCATGGTGATGGGGAACCTCGGCGCCCTCACGCACGGGACCTGCACCGTGATCCCGGCGCCGGCATTCGACCCGGTGGTGACCCTCGATGCCGTGGTCGCCGAGAAGTGCACGGTGCTGTACGGCGTCCCGACGATGTTCATCGCGATGCTCGCCGAACTCGACAAGCATCCCCGCGACCTGTCGTCGCTGCGCACCGGTGTCATCGCCGGCTCGAACGTGCCGATCGAGGTGGCCAAGCGGATCGCGTCGGACATGCACCTGGAGGGCATCACCAACGCGTACGGCATGACGGAGACCTCGCCGGTGTCCTGCCAGACGCGGCCGGACGACAACCTGCAACGGCGGACCGAGACCGTCGGCCGGGTGCTGCCGCACATCGAGATCAAGATCGTCGACCCGGCGACCGGCGAGACCGTGCCGTACGGCGAGACCGGCGAGTACTGCACGAAGGGGTACTCGGTGATGCTCGGCTACTGGAACAACGAGGAGAAGACCCGCGAGGCGGTGGTCGACGGCTGGATGCACACCGGGGACCTCGCGACGATGGACAAGGACGGCTACTGCAACATCGTGGGCCGGCTGAAGGACATGGTGATCCGCGGCGGCGAGAACATCTACCCGCGAGAGGTCGAAGAGTTTCTATACACCCACCCGGACATCGAGGACGTCCAGGTCATCGGCGTACCCGACGAGAAGTACGGCGAGGAGCTGTGCGCGTGGGTGAAGATGAAGCCGTCGGCCGCGGCGCCGCTGGACGCCGACGCGGTGCGCGAGTTCTGCCACGGCCGCCTCGCGCACTTCAAGACCCCGAAGTACGTGATCGTCGCCGACGAGTTCCCGATGACGGTCACCGGCAAGATCCGCAAGGTCGACATGCGCGAGACCTCGATCAAGCAGCTCGGCCTCGAGGCCGCCGCGTCCACCAAGACCGCCTAGCTCGCGTCTCGCCGTCCCAGTCGGCGAGTCGCACCTCGCTGTCGACCACTCGCCGCCCACCGGCCGGTTACCAGTCGGTAGGTTTCCCCTGATGCAGCAATCTTGCTGCACCTCGGGAATCCACCGCATCCTCCGGCGCAGGGCTCCCTCGAGTGCCATGCGTGCTGTGGAAAACCTGGTGTCGCTTCACGTGACCTGGTTATTCTGTGGCCACGAGCGAGCGGCAATGAGGTTCGACGATGATCCGACTGACGAGGTTTGCGGGTGCAGGCGTCGCGGGCGTCCTCGCGCTGAGCCTCGCCGCCTGCACCGACCAGTCGGACAAGCCCTCCACTCTCAGCGACGAGCCGTCCTCCAGCCAGGCGACGACCTCCGCGGCGGAGTCGAGCTCCGCCGCCTCGTCATCCGAAGAACAAGCCGTCATCGCCCAGTACAAGGGCTACTACAACGCGATCTACACACTCGCGACACCGACCGAGGTCGAGGTTCGTGCGGCCTTCGACATCTACGCGACGAAACCTGTGGTCGATAACTGGGTCGAGGTATTCAAGTCATTAGCTGCAGCGGGGAAGCGGCCGGCCGGCGAAATTCACTTTGGTCCTCTCGAGGTGGTTGTTAAGGGCGCTCAAGCGACGACAAAGGAATGCCGAGACAGTTCCTCGGAACTCGTTGTCTCCACGACTGATGGAACGACCCTAACCAGGGGCGGGCCGGGCACGCTCATCGACGGACGGCTGACAAAGGAGTCGGGATCTTGGCTCGTTGTGAAGGCCGTTGCGACGGAGTCGGCGTGTTAGTTGGGCAACGGCGATTACCGATCGCTGTGTGCGTGATCGTCGTAGGGCTTCTAATTGTGTCTGGCCCAGGCTCAAGGGCCGACGATATTCAGATCCAAACCGATGAGCCGACGGTGACGATCATGGGCAATGTCGACGCTACGGGAAGCGGGCCAAGCTCGGCGGCCGACGGGAAGCCGGCACCGCCGCCCGCTCCGCCCTCGCCGGCGGCTCCGCAGGGCACTCCGGCGCCGGCGGCGGCTACGGCGAGTGAGGCCGGCTCGTGCGAGACGCGCCAGTCGCTGTACAACTGCCTCCGAGGTCCGGCGGCGCAGCCGCAAGACCCCGCGGCCGGTCTCGCCCCCGGTCCCGCACCGCCGCCTCCGCCGTCACCGCTGCAGCTCGCGCAGCAAGCGAGGACGTCTGTGCAGGTGGTGACTCCCGCAGTCAGCATGGACCCGTTCTACCTGCTGGCTGACGGCCGGCGCGCCACGCTCAAGAACGCCGAGACGTGGCTCTGGGCGACGAGCTGGAACAGTCTCACGCCGCGAGTCGAGGCCGGCCCGGTGTGGATTCAGGCGACCATCTCGCCGACCACGATCGTCGTTCATCCCAACGACGGCGGTGTCACTCCCGACTACTCCTGCGCGGGGCCGGGAACGCCGATTCCGCCGGGGACGCCGATGGACAAGGCGTCGCCGACGTGCTCGCTGCAGTTCCGCCAAGAGACCGATGGCTCGTCGTGGCCGGTCACCGTGCAGGCGCGGTACTCGGTCAGCTGGGTCGGGTTCGACGGAGCGCAGACGGTCAGCGGCACGCTGCCCGACCTGACGAGCGCACCTGCCGGCTATCCGCTCGCGGTGCTCACCGCGAAGCCCGAGCTCATCGATGCCGACCACGACTGATCGCTGCGCGGTATTGCAGCGCAACCAAGCCCCGACGCCCCGCGGCTGGCACGTGCGGTGGCTCGTCGGGTCAATGCTCGCCTGCGCGGCCGCCGCGACGTCCGCGTGCAGCGGTGGCGACGTCACCCAGCCGAGCGGGCTGTCCGCCGCCGAGTCAGTGGCAGACCCCGCACGTGAGCCGGCCGAGGATCCGAGCAACCACAGTGCCTCCGGCAGCTCCGGCGCCTCCGGTGCGGGCCCGGCTTCCTCGAGTTCGGCAGCCCCCTCGGCGCCACCGACAATCCCGCCGCCCTCCTCGGCGCCACCGACGATCCCGCCGGCCGATCAAGCCGCGCTCGCGGCGTACAAGCACTACTACGAGACGATCTACACCCTCGGCACGCCGTCGGCGCAACAGGTGCGGACCGCCTTCGCGCCGTACGCCGAGAAGCACGTCATCGACAACTGGGTCGCGGTCTTCGCGCAGTTCGCCGCTGACGGCACCCGGCCATCGGGCCAGGTGACGTTCGGGGCGATCCA
Source organism: Cumulibacter manganitolerans (assembly GCF_009602465.1). Lineage (NCBI taxonomy): Bacteria > Bacillati > Actinomycetota > Actinomycetes > Geodermatophilales > Geodermatophilaceae > Cumulibacter > Cumulibacter manganitolerans. Next base: position 66,139 of record NZ_WBKP01000002.1, read on the forward strand.
GGTGTCCGTCACCGCCGGCACGGCGACGGTCTACGAGTGCCGAGACGCGACCACCGAGACGATGAGCAAGGTGTCCACCGGCGAGCTGGTATCCCATGGCTCGCCTGGCATGCGCATCGACTCGCAGCTGAACCTCGGCGGCGACGGACGCTGGAGGATCACATCGTCCGGCGTGCAGCCCAACGGCTGCTAGTACCGATCACTCGGCAACGGGCGCCGCGAACCGTAGCGTCAGCGCCGCCCGCGATCGGCGGTAGTTTCCCCGAATGCAGCAGGATCGCTGCATCGGGGGAATACAAGGAAAGCCGGCAGCCGCACGGTGGCGCGGGGGAGGGATCGAGCGCGCTTCGGCCGGCGCGGTCACGAAGACGTCGGCGCGCCTAGGTCGGCTGCGCGAACGGGACGGCGTCGCCGAAGGGATCCTCGGCGATGATCATCCGTCGCGCGAGCCAGCCCACCGCTCCCGCGATCAGCAGCACGCACGCGACCCCGGCCCACGCCGTCGCGAAGCTGTGCGTGTCGACCCAGAGCCCGAAGCAGACCGGACCGGCGACCGCGCCGATCGCCGTCCCGCCCTGGGTGAAAGCCGTGGCCGCGGCCGGCCGGGAGGAGTTCAGCCGGACGACCGCGAAGATGAACAGGCCGGGCCAGCCCCAGCCCACGCCGTACGCCACGACCGCTCCGACGACGAACGCCGCGGGGACGCCGGTCGCCATCAACGCGGTGCCGATCGCGCCGCCGGCCATCATCAGCGAGACCACCCGTAGGTGCCGGCCGTCCCGGTGGTCGGCGCGGACGCCGGCCACGAACCGGCCGATCACGCCGAAGATGCTCGCCGTCGCGAGCAGGAGACCGGCACCGCCCTCGGTCCACCCGTCGGCGACCGCTCCCTGCACGAGGAAGACACCCAGCGAGCTGCCGCAGGCCGCAGCCAGCCCGGACGAGACGCTCAGGACGACGAGGCTGCGTCGCGTCAGCGTGGTGGGTCGCGCGGCCGGGATGGGTGCGGCGCCCATCGAGCGGCGTCCACCGGGGGAGCGCAGCGCCAGGCAGCCGGCGACGACGGCGAACACGACGAAGGTCCACCGCCAGCCGATCGTCAGGCCGAGGGCGGGGACGGCGAGGCCGGCGGCGAGCGACGCGACCGGGATCGCCGACTGCTTCGCGCCGTACGCCGACCCCTGCCGCCGGAACGGGATGCGTTCGGCGACGAACTGATTGGTCGCCGGCTGGGCGAGGGCGTTGACCGCGCCGGCGACCATCAGGCTGATCATCAGCGTGCCGAGGCTCGCCGTGAAGGCGCCGCTGACGGCCAGGTTGAGGGCCACCAGAAGCGACGTGAGCCGCATCGCCGGGCGCGCGCCGACCGCGTCGACCAGCCGGCCCACGAACGGTGAGCAGACCGCCTGCGAGCCGAAGAACGCGGCCGACGCCGCACCCAGCGCCCCCGCGGTGAAGTGGAGCTCCGCGGCGATCTGGACGCTCAGCGCCGCCACGAGGTTCAGCGGGACGACGCTGACGGCGCTGACCGCGATGGCGTCCAGCGCGGGAGTGAGCAGCGGCGAGCGGGCGATTCGGCTCAGCCTCAGCGGGCCTGCCACTTCGGTGTCCGCTTCTCCACGAAGGCCGCGACGCCCTCCTTCCGGTCCTCGCTGAGGTACGGGTTCGGCCCGACGTTGAGCCGGAGTGCCGCGCTGAGCGGCAGGTCGGCGCCCTTGGTGATGCCCTCCTTGTAGCGGCGCACCGTCAGTGGCGCGTTGCCGGCGATCGAGTGGGCGAGCGCGCGGGCCCGGCCGGCGAGATCGGCCGCGGGATGCACCTCGTTGACCAGCCCCCACTGCTTCGCCGTGGCGGCATCGATCAGCTCGCCGGTGTACAGCATCTGGTACGCCAGCCCGCGCGGGATCACCCGCGGGAGCACCTGGGAGCCGAAGTTGGCGCCCATGCCGCGCTTGGCCTCCGGCAGCCCCAGCCGGGCGTGGTCGGCCGCCAGCCGGATGTCGCAGGCCAGCGCCATCTCCAGGCCGCCGCCGACGGCCACGCCGTTCAGCGCCGCGATCACCGGCTTGCGGCACTCGAGGACGGTCTCGAAGGGGTTGCGCGCCGAGCCGGAGTTCGGCATCGTGAACCGGGCCTGGTTCTTGTCGCCGTCCCCTACCTCGTTCAGGTCGACGCCCGCGCTGAACGCGCGATCACCGGCCCCGGTGAACACGACGCACCACACGTCGTCGTCGAAGTTGAAGCCGTCGAAGACGTCGATGAGGGTTGCCATGACCTCCTTGCTGAGCGCGTTCAGCCGGTCCGGCCGGTTCAGGGTGACGGTGGCGATGCGCTCGCTGACGTCGACGTCGACGCCGCTCACGACGTTGCCGCCTCGTGGACGCCGTCGGAGATCCGCGGCCACAGCGCGTCCGCTCCGGCCTCCGCGATCGCCTCGCCGAGCGACTCGCCCCACGCCGTCTCGCTGCCGCCCTCGTCCCGCCACGACCACAGCCGCCGGCTCAGCTGGCCGAGCTCGTACTCCTTGGTCATGCCGATCGCGCCGTGCGCCTGGTGGGCGTGCGCCGTGGCCGCCGAAGCCGACTCGCTCGCGATGATCTTCGCGGCCGACACGGCGAACTCGTCGAGCGTGGTGCGGTCGCCGTACGCCGCCGCGTCGACGGCCATCCGCGCGAGGTGGGTCTGCTCGGCGATCTTCACCAGGTGCCGCTGTACCGCCTGAAAACGAGCGACGGGGCGGCCGAACTGCTCGCGTTCCCCGGTGTAGCGCACGCTGATCTCCTGGACGCGCTCGAGCGCGCCGGAGATCAGCGCGGCCCGCGCGAACGCCAGCCGCAGCCGCGCCTCGCGCAGCGCGCCGGCATCGATCGTCCAGGTCTCGCCCGCGGCACGGTCGAGCCGGATGGTGTCTCGAGCCTCGTCGGCGAGGTTGCGGCCGGGGCGGATCTCCACGCTCGACCGGTCGACGACCGCGACCTGGGCGCCGTCGCCGGACGGCGCGACGAGCACGATCCGGTCGGCGGCCCGTGCCCACGGGACCCGCGCGACCGTGCCCGAGACGGCTCCGTTGTCGATCGAGAGCTCGTCGCGGCCGGTCAGCACCGCCGCAGTGCGGACGCCCTCGCCGAGGTCGCGACCGGACTCGGTGAGCAGCCAGCCGGCGATCAGCGCGTGCTCGGCGTACGGCACAGATGCGCTGGCGCGGCCGAGCTCCTGCAGCACCACGGCTCCGTCGGTCAGCGTCCCGCCCGATCCACCGGCGTCCTCGGCCACGCCGATCAGCGTGAACCCGGCCTCGTCGAGGGTTTGCCAGACCTGCTCGTTCCAGCCCAGCGGCTCGGCCGCAACGACCGCGTCCTGGCCGCACACGTCGGCCAGCATGCCGCGCAGCGCCGCGCGGATCTCGGAGGTGTCGGTGCTCATGCGCGCAGTCCTTTCGAGGCAACGGAGCGGAGGACCTCGGTGGTCCCGCCGCGGATGGTGAACGCCGGACCCGAGAGCACGGCGCCGGCGAGAAGGTGCTGCAGGGTGGAGGTGCTGTCGGGGTCGATCTCCCGCTGCACGGCCTCCCGGATGAGCGCCACGACGGACTGCTCGAACTTCGTTCCGACGTCCTTCACCAGCGCAGCCTCGATCGCCGGAGCGCCGCCCTGGTCGATGATGCGCGCGACCGCCAGCGACATCTGCCGGATGGTCCAGAACCGGGCGGTGAGGCCGCCGACGATCTGCCGCTGCCGTGCGGAAAGCTGGTCGCCGTACTCGCCGATGAAGTGCTTGAGCAGCCCGAAGGAGCTCAGGAACCGGTCCGGCCCGGATCGCTCGTACGCCAGCTCGGAGGTGACCTGCATCCACCCCGAACCGACCTCGCCCAGCACCATCTCATCCGGTACGAAGACGTCCGCGAGATGCACCTCGTTGAAGTGGTGGCTGCCGTCGAGGAACGGGATCGGGCGGATCTCGACGTTCTCGTCGTGCAGGTCCACGAGCAGCTGGCTGAGGCCCTGATGCCGGTCCTCGCCGCGCGGGGAGGTGCGGCAGAGCACCGCGAAGTAGTGGTTGAGGTGTGCGCCGCTGGTCCACACCTTCGTCCCGTTGAGCAGCCAGCCGCCCTCGACCTTGGTCGCGGTCGTGCGCACCGACGACAGGTCCGACCCGGAGTCCGGTTCGCTCATCCCGAGCGAGAACCACAGCTCGCCGGCGACGATGCGCGGGATGAAGCGCTCGCGCTGCTCCTCGGTGCCGAACTTCAGGATGGTCGGGGCGGACTGGCGATCGGCGACGAAGTGCGCGCCGAGCGGAGCGCCCACGGCGAGCAGCTCCTCGGTGACGATGAACCTGTCCACGGCGGTGCGCTCGTGACCGCCGTACTTCTTCGGGATCGCCATGCCGAGCCACCCCTTGGCGGCCAGCTTCTTGGAGAACACGGGGTCGTGGCCGGCGGCCATGCCGAGGCCGGGCACGTGGTCGTCGGGCAGCTCCGCGGCGAGGAACTCCCGCACGTCGTCGCGCAGCTCCAGCTCGGCCGGGCTGAGCGGGGTCGGGGCGAACTGCATGCTCACTCCTTCTCTGTTGTAGGGGGCGCGAGTACGGCGGCTGCGTCGTACATCGCACGAATCTCGTCGTCGTCGAAACCGAGCTCGGCGAGGATCTGCGGCGCCTGCTCGGACAGGCCCGGGGCCGCCCTGCTCGGCTCGAGCGGTGTGTCGCTCATCTGGAAGGTCTGCCCGAGCGCCCGGTAGCGCCCGATGACCGGGTGGTCGTAGTCGCGTACCAGCCCCTCGGCCAGCGCGTGCTCGTCGAACATCAGCTCCTCGAGGTGCCGCACCGGTGCCACCGGCACGGCGTTCGCCCGCAGCACGGCGATCCACTCGTCGGTGTCGCGCGCCATCATCGCGGTCGCGACCGACCTGCCGAAGCCGTCCGGGTCGGTGTCCGCCTGCGCCGGGTCGATACCCAGGGTGACGGCAAGCCGGTTGCGGGCCGCCGGGCTGCCCGCGCCGACGGCGACGAACCCGTCGCGGCTGCGGAAGGCGCGGTAGTGGGCCGTGTGGTGCGACGGGTCCGGTCGGCGCGCCGCGCGGAGGTCCTCGATCTCGTCGCGGCCGGCGCCCGCGGTGCGCAGCCGTGGCAGGTCGTCGCGGACGAAGTCCTCGCGCCAGCCGTCCTTCTCATGCACGTGGGCGATCGAGTTGTTCTGCAGCGCGAGTGCACCGCCGAGCAGGGACGCCGCCACCTGCTGCCCGCGTCCGGTCACGGTGCGCGCGTACAGCGCCGCGCAGACGGCGCCGAAGAGCAGCAGCGCCGAGGAGTAGTCCGAGGCCTGCACCTCGCTGTGCAGCGGGACGCCGTCCTGCTGGGCCCCGAGCGAGCTCAGCAGCCCGGACCGGGCCTGCACCACGACATCCATACCGGGCAGGTCGGCGTCCGGCCCGGTGTGCCCGTACGCCGACACGACGCCGTACACGGCCCGCGGGTTGAGGCGGTGTACCGATTCGTAGTCGAGACCGCGGCGACTGGTCGCGGAGGGGCTGAGGTTGACCAGGACGACGTCCGCCTGCTGCACGAGACGCTCGATGACCGGGCGCGCCTGCGGATGCGCCAGATCGAGGGCGATGCTCTCCTTGCCGCGGTTCTTGATCACGAACTGCCGGCTGAACTCGCGCGGCAGGCCGTCCTCGCGTGATCGGTACGCATCGCCGGCCGGCGGCTCCACCTTGATCACGCGGGCGCCCGCGTCGGCCATCAGCATGCTGCAGAACGGCACGACGACGAACTGCCCGAACTCGACGACGGTGATGCCCGACAGTGGCCCCGCCATCACACGGCCTCTGCGTCGCGCGCGGCGAGCAGCTCGCCGGGTGACCCGAGCGGGTCCCCGGACAGGGCGGGGCCGTGCGACTGCAGGTGGCAGGCGACCGTGCCCCCGGACGTCACCGGAGTCATCGGCGGCATCTCCGAACGGCAGACGTCTATCACGTAGGCGCACCGCGTCTGGAACGGGCAGCCCGTCGGGGGATTGGCCGGGTCGGGCAGGTCGCCGGTGAGCAGGATCCGCTCGCGGCGCTCGCGGTAGGGGCTGGCGTCGGGGATCGCCGAGAGCAGGGCCTGGGTGTAGGGGTGAGCCGGCGTGTTGTAGATCCGCTCCGCAGGTCCGATCTCGACGATGTGGCCCAGATACATGACCGCCACCTCATGGGAGATGTGCCGCACGACCGCGAGATCGTGCGCGATGAACAGGAAGGTGAGCCCGAACTGCTCGCGAAGGTCCTCGAGCAGGTTGATCACCTGGTTCTGGGTCGACACGTCCAGCGCCGAGACGGCCTCGTCACAGACGATGAACTTCGGATTCAGCGCCAGGGCTCGCGCGATGGCGATGCGCTGGCGCTGGCCGCCGGAGAACTCGTACGGGTAGCGGGTGGCATGGCTCGGGCGCAGGCCGACCAGGTCGAGCAGCTCGGCGGTGCGGTTGGCGGCCTGCCGCCCGCTGACGCCGTCGTGCACCACCATCGGTTCGGCGATCGACGCGCCGACGGTCGCTGACGGGTCGAGGGACGAGTACGGATCCTGGAAGATCATCTGCATGTCGCGGCGGGCGGCGCGCAGCGCCTTTCCCGACAGGCGGGCAATGTCCGCGCCGGCCACCCGAGCGGTGCCGCTCTCGATGGGCACCAGCCGCAGCAGAGCGCGACCGGTGGTGGACTTGCCGGAGCCCGATTCCCCGACGAGACCGAGGGTCTTCCCTTCGGGGATCTGGAACGACACGTCGTTCACCGCGCGCACGACGCGCGCGGGTTGCAGCAGCGACTTCTTGGTGAACGTCACGTTGAGGTCGCGGACGTCGATGAGCGCGGAGCCGTCCTGCTGGGGTGCTCCGGCGGCCTCGAGGGTTGCGCTGTGCTCGGTCATTTCGCCCCTTCCAGGTCGAGCTCGTCGGTGCGCACGCACCGTGCGGTGCGGCCCTCGCCGACGCTGCGCAGGTCGATCACGCCCGAGGTGCAGATCTCCTCGGCGTACGGGCACCGCGGGTGGAAGCGGCAGCCGTCCGGCATCGCCCACGGCTCGGGCGTGCGGCCGGGGATCGAGGCGAGACGCTGTCCGCGGGGGCCGAGCTGCGGCATCGCGGTCAGCAGGCCCTCGGCGTACGGGTGCTTCGGCTGGACGAAAAGGTCACGTCCCACGGCGGTCTCGACGACCTGCCCTGCATACATCACCACGACCTTGTCGCAGAGCTCCGCGACGACGCCGAGATCGTGGGTGATGAACACGATGCTCGTCCCGGTCTCGTCCCGCATCCGCCGGAGGAGCTCCAGGATCTGCGCCTGCACCGTCACGTCCAGTGCCGTGGTGGGCTCGTCGGCGATGAGCAGCTTGGGCTCGCAGACCAGCGCCATCGCGATCATCGCCCGCTGGCGCATGCCGCCGGAGAACTCGTGCGGGTAGTCGTTCACCCGGCGCGCCGCGTTGGGGATCCCCACCAGGTCGAGCATCTCGGCCGCCCGCCGGGTTGCGGCCGCCCGCTTGCCGCCACGGTGCACCCGCCACGCCTCACCGATCTGGTCGCCGATGGTGAACGCCGGGTTCAGGCTCGTCATCGGCTCCTGGAAGATCATCGAGATCTCGTTGCCCCGGATGTCGCGCATCCGCTGCTCGGAGATCGAGGTGAGGTCCTCGTCGCCGTACCAGATGTGGCCGCCGGAGATCCGGCCCGGCGGAGTGGGGATGAGGCCGAGGATGGAGAGGCTGGTGACCGTCTTGCCGGATCCCGACTCGCCGACCAGGCCGACGATCTCGCCGGGGGCCACGTCGAAGGAGACCCGGTCGACGACGTTCGCCCAGCCATGATCGGTGGCGAAGTCGATCTGGAGCTCGTCCATGCGCAGCAACGGCTTGCCGGCAGCTCGCGGGAGGTCGACGGTCTCTGCGGCGGGGTTCGTCATCTAGTCGCCCTTCCGGGTCTCGCGGCCGAAGCTGTCGCGCAGCCCGTCGCCGATCAGGTTGAAGGAGATGGTGGCGAGCGCGATCGCGACGCCGGGGTAGACGACGAGCAGCGGTGCCTTGCGGATGTCCTCGAAGCCGCGGCCCAGCATGTTGCCCCAGCTGGGAGTCGGCGGAATGACGCCGAGACCGAGCAGGCTGAGCGCCGCCTCCGCGAGCAGCGCCGCCGCGAGCAACAGCGAGATCTGCACCAGGAGGGGGGAGAGGATGTTGGGCAGGATCCTGGTGCGGATGATCCGGAAGGCGCTGGAGCCGATGCTGATCGACGCCTCGACGTAGGTCTCCGCGCGCACCGCGAGGGCGGAGCTGCGCACCACCCGGAACAGGCGCGGCGAGTACACCACGCCGAGGGCGACCATGGCCGTGCTGAGCCCCGGGCCGCGGGCGGCGATGATCGCCATCGCCAGCAGGACGGCGGGGAACGTCATCAGGATGTCGGCGATCCGGCTCATCGCCCAGTCGGTCCGGCCGCCGAAGTAGCCGGCGATCAGCCCGGTCGGGACGCCGACCACGATGGCGATCCCGACCGCGGTAGCGGCGGCCAGCAGCGAGATGCGCCCGGCGAACAGCAGCCGGCTGAAGGTGTCGCGACCGAGCGAGTCGGTGCCCAGCCAGTGGTCGGCGGTGGTGCCGGCGAGCCGGTTCGCCACGTCGATCTGCTCCGGCTTGTACGGCGCGACCAGCGGTGCGAACGCCGACGACAGCACGATGAGCAGCAGCACGACCAGGGCCGCGACGGCGAGCTTGTTGGCGAGGAACCGGCGCAGGAACCGCCGGGTGCCCGGCGCCCTGGGCAGCTCGACGGCAGCGATCGGGGTCGGATCGGCCGACGTCGCGACCATGGCGTCTGGGGTGTGCTCGGGTGTGCTCATGACTGCCGAATCCGTGGGTTGAAGTAGCCGTAGGAGATGTCGACCAGCAGGTTGATGAGCAGCACCATGATGGCGGTGAACAGCAGCACCCCTTGCACCATGGGGAAGTCGCGCTGGAAGACGGACTGGTAGGCCAGCTGGCCCAGACCGGGAAGGACGAACAGGTTCTCGATGACGACGGTGCCGCCGATGAGCCGGTTGGCTTCGAGGCCGAACACCGTCACGACGGGCACGGCGGCGTTCTTCAGGGCGTGCTTGGCGATCACCCGTGTGCGGGCGAGGCCCTTGGCGTTCGCGGTGCGGATGTAGTCCTCGTTCATGACCGTCGCCACGCTGGCGCGCGTCTGCCGCGCGATCACCGCCATAGGGGCGATCGAGAGCGACAGTGCGGGAAGCACGAGATGCAGGAACCATTGGACGGGGTCGTCGGTGAGGTTGACGTAGCCCACGGCGGGAAGGATCTGCGGGTCGATGGCGAACGCGAGGACGAGCATCATGCCGACCCAGAAGTACGGGATGGCGACGCCGATGCTCGCGGTCACCGTCGCCGCGCGGTCGATCCAGGTGCCGGGATGCAGACCCGCGACCAGGCCCAGGGCGACGCCCAGCAGGATCGCGATCAGCAGCGAGACGACGACCAGGGACAGGGTGACCGGCAGCCGGCTCATGATCGAGCTCATGACCGACTCGTGGGTGAACAGGGACTTCCCGAAATCACCCTGGAACGCCGAGCTCAGCCAATCCCAGTAGCGATGGAAGAACGGATCGTTCAGGCCGAGCTGCTCGCGAACCTGGTCGATCTTCTCCTGCGTCGGGTTCTGCCCGGCGAGCTGGGTCGCCGGGTCTCCGGTCAGCAGGATCAAGCAGAAGATCAGAAAGCTGACGACGATCAGCAGCGGGATGGTCGCCGCCAGACGGCGGGTGATGAGCTGGAGCACCGATACCTCCGAAAGGGTGGGGCCAGGACTGGCCTGGCCCCACCGGTCGGGCTACTTCTTCTTGGCCACGCCGCGGAACTGGCGCGTGGCGTCTGCGTAGATCTCGACGCCCATCGTCTTGTCGTTCATCACGAACGGCGTCGTGAGGTGGCAGAGCGTGACGAACGGCGCGGCCTCGTCGTGCGCGACCTGGAACAGCTTCGAGTACGACTTGCCGCGCTCCTCGTTGCTCTTGCCCGACAGCGCCTCCTTCGCCAGATCCGTGATCTTGTCGTTGCTCCAGCCGCCGGGATTGTTGAATCCGTCGGGACTCAGGTACGACTCGACCTGGATGCTCGGATCCTGCTCCGCCTTCTGCTCGAACAGCGACGCGTCGGAGGTCTTCGCCACGGAGAAGTCGTCGGCGAGCTTGCCGATGTCCACCGGGACGATGTTCATCTTGATGTTGACCGCCTGCAGGTTCGCCTGGATGACCTCGGCGATCTGCTGGTACAGCGCCAGGTTCACGACTTCGAGGGTGAACTCGAAGCCCTTGTCGAGGCCGGCCTTCTTCAGCAGGTCGGTCGCCTTCCCTGGGTCGTAGGCGTACTTGTCCGGGCCCAGGTCGGCGTTCGCGGCGAAGTAGAAGTCCGGGTACATCTGGATGCCGGGCTTGCAGAAGCCGTCGGTGACGGCCGAGATCGACTTGCGGTCGATCGCGTAGTTCAGCGCCTGCCGGACCTCCTTCTTGCCGAACTCGGCCTTCTTGGTGTTCAAGGCGATGTTGTAGCTCGACAGGCTCGGTGCCTCGCACACGACCTGCTTGGCCTGCTTCGCGGCGTCGTACATGCTGGCGCGCAGGAACGTGCTGTCGGACTGCCCGGTGATGACCGAGTTGAGCCGGGCGTTGTCGTCACCGGAGATGAGGTAGTTCATCTTCGCCACGTGCAGCGAGTCCGGATCCCAGTACTTGTCGACCGCGGTGTACTCCACCTTCGAGCCCGGCTGGTAGGCGGTGACCTTGAACGCTCCGGACCCGCCGGTCGGCGTCAGGGCCTGCTTGGGGTCGTTGAAGACGGCCGGGCTCATCATCATCCCCGCGGAACCCGCCAGGACCGGGATCAGGGCCGGCGCGCCGCTGTTCGTCGTGATGGTGACGGTGTCCTTGTCGACGACCTTGATGTCGGCGACGTCGCTCAACGCCTGCTCGTTCCAGCCTCCCGGCGTCTTGTTGCGCTCGAGGTTGGCCTTGACGGACGCCGCGTCGAACGGGGTGCCGTCGTGGTAGGTCCAGTTGTCGATCAGGTTCATGGTGACCGACTTGCCGTCGTCGCTGATCTTCCAGTCCTTGGCCAGCATCGGCTTCGGTTCACCCGCGGCGTCCACGTGCACCAGGCTGTCGTAGATGGGGTAGAGGTACATCTGGCTGTTGTTCGTGGTGATCTTGTTCGGGTCGAAGCTGGTGTTGCCGACGCTGTAGATCCAGGTGAACGTCGCCGTCGGGTCGATCTGCGCCTTGTCGACGGGTGGGCAGTCGCTGGTCTGCGCCTTGCGCTCGGACGCGCCCTGGGAGGACGAGGACGAGCTGCCGCCTCCGCAGGCGGTGGTCAACGCAAGACAAGCAACGGCGAGCGCTGCAGTGAGTCCCTTGTGCCGCATGGTTTCTCCTTGACTAGATCGATGGCTGTCAGTGGCTGTTTCGCCGGCGCTGCGACCACATCTGGATGGCGCGCTCGAACTGCAGCGCTGCATCCCAGCCGAGTGCCGAGTTGTCGGTCTCGCCCCGGAACGACCGGGTCGCTTCCCGGGAGAGCTCCGGGTCCTTGGCCGGTCGTGCGGCGAGCTCCATGGCCCGGTCCTCGACCCGGTCGTCGTCGAGCGCCTCCCACGCCAGGCCCAGCTCGACCGCGCGGGCGCCGTTGACCTCCTCCTGGAACAGCCCCATGGCCGCCGTCGCCTCGCGGCCGGCGGTCCGGTGCGAGATCGTGAAGTAGCCGCCACCGGGATGCAGCCCGATCTTCAGGAACCCCGAGATGAGGCGGGCGTCGGTGGCCACGATGCGGATGTCGGTCGCCAGCAGCAGGTTCATCCCCGCCCCCACCGCTGCGCCGCGGACAGCGGCGATGGTCGGGACCTTGAGGTCGCCGACCCGGCGGAAGCCGCCGTACACCGCGCCGCTCTCCTTGTAGACCTCGTCGTCGGCCTGGTCGCGTCCCGGCACCCAGCGCCGGCGGTCGGCGCCCGAGCAGAACGTGCCCGCGGCGCCCTTGACGACGGCAGCACCGATGCTCATGTCCGCGTCGATGTCCTCGCACGCGTCCTGCAGCTGCTGGCCCATCTCGGGCGTCAGCCCGTTCTTGACGTCCGGCGAGTTCACGGTGATGACGGCGATGCCGTCCTTCTTCTCCAGGTCGATCTGGCCCATGCGGCTTCCTTTCGGGGAGTGGGTTGCGCGAAACTAGTGGCTCTGCGGGTCGGCGTCCGGCTCGAGGCGGAGCAGCGCGTCGGCGGCAGTCGCGCCGTGGCCTTCCTCGTGCACGATCAACGGGTTGATCTCGAACTCGATCACCCGGTCGCGCGCCGCGTCGCCCAGTGCGCTGACCGCGCTCACGGCCCGAGCCGCCGCCTCGACGTCCGCCCGACGGCCACCCCGGAACGCGTCGAGCAACGGCCACGCCTGGAGCCGGCGCAGAAGCATCGACGCCTCGTGCTCGTCGACCGGCGCGGACGCCGACGCGATGTCGTGGAACACCTCGGTCGTGGTTCCGCCGAGCCCGACGCTCACGACGGCCGGGAACCCGTCGCCGGCAGCCGTCACGCCGACGATCAGCTCCACCCCGGGACGGGCCATCGGCTCGACGTCGATGCCCGCGAGGTCCTCGACCCGGTGCCCGCGCGCCGCGGCGACCAGCGCGTCGAATGCCGCCTCGGCACCGTCGGGCGAGACGTTCAGCAGCACACCGCCGATGTCGGACTTGTGCGGGACGCTGGCCGCGTTGATCTTCATCGCCACCGGGCCGCCCACACGGTCGGCGAGGTCGCGGGCCTGGGCGCCCGACGTCGCGAGGGACGGGGTGGCGCGTTCGATGCCGAGAGCACGGAAGACGCGCGCCAGGCGGTCGGGACGGTTCTGCAGCACCGCCGGATCGACTGACATCGACGGGGACCCGGGTGCACCGGAGACCGGCGCGGGCGCGACGTGCGCGACGGTCCGCGCCAGATCGCCGGCGGAGGCGAAGATCGGTAGACCGGCGTCCCGGAAGACGCCGCGGGCGTCGAGAGTCTGCTCCCGGCTGGCCAGCCAGACGACCCACAGCGGCTTGTCGATGCTGGCCCGCGCCACGTCGACGAGCGTCTCGGCCAGGCCCGCGGCGCGCGCCCCGGTGACCATCGTCAGCACGACGGCGAGAGCGTCGACGTTCGGGTCCTCCGCGGTCAGCCGGCAGACCTCGGCGAAGTCCGCATTGCCGCTGGGGCCGCTGAGCACCTGCGCGGTCACGTCGACCGGGTTCCCGACCGCGCCGAAGGCGGGGACCAGCGGGGTCAGCGCGCGCATGGTGTCGTCGGTCAGGGTGGCCACCTCGACGCCGTTGAGCTCGGCGTGGTCGGCCAGCAGGATTCCGGCTCCACCGGACGTCGTGACGATGCCCAGTCGGTTGCCGCGCATCTGCTGGTGACCGGAGAGCGCGGCACCGACGGCGAGCATCTCGTCGACGTCGTCGACCAGGATGACGCCGTACCTCTCGGCGGCGGCGACCAGCGGACGGTCGTCGCCCAGCATCGCTCCGGTGTGGGACGCCGCGGCCCGCTTGCCGGCGGCCGAGCGGCCGGAGCGCAGCAGCACGAGACGCTTCCCCGCCTGCCGGGCGTGCTCGGCGAGGGCGACGAACCGGGCGCCGTCGGTGATGGCCTCGGCGTACATCAGCACCACGCGGACCTCGTCGTCGTCGACGAGGGCGTCCGCCACCTCCACGAGGTCGACGTCGGCCTGGTTGCCGGTGGAGGCCCACGCGGTCAGGCCGAGCCCCATCTCGGCCGACAGGTCCAGGACCGAGCCACCGATCGCGCCGCTCTGTCCGACGTACGCCACACCGCTGGTGCCGCGCATCTCCCGATCCGCGGCTGCGGTGAAGGTGCCGAAGAAGCTGCTCGGCACGTGGATGAGTCCTTGGCAGTTCGGCCCGATGACCCGTACGCCGGTCTCGCGCGCGATGGCGGTGAGCTCGCTCTGCATTCGGGCGCCGGCGTCGCCGACCTCGGCGAACCCGGACGCGAAGATCACGACCACGCGCGCCCCGACCGCGGCAGCCTGCCGGACGACGTCCGCCGTGTGCTGCGCCGGCACCAGCGAGAGGACGACGTCCACAGCGCCCTCGATCGACGCCAGGTCGGGGTAGCAACGGAGACCGTCGATCCGGTCGTAGCGCGGGTTGACCGGGTAGATGCCGCCCGCGAAGCCGTGCTGACGCAGCAGGTGGAGCGGTCGGGTCGTGATCCCGGTGCCCTTTCCCGATGCCCCGACGATCGCCACCGAACGCGGAGCGAAAAGGGATTCATACAAGGAGATGGGCTGATCGTCCGAAGACTTCGGTCCCGACCGCTCTGCGCCGGCGGCTGCCGGCGAACCGGCGTCGAGGTCACGTACTGCTTGCGGCATGCCATCCCGTTTCGGTCGCGCCGGTTGTGATCTGCGTCAAAAATTGACACCGACGTCATACTCATCTGAAACTGATGTCGGTGTCAATACTGTTCGGCAAACAAAGGCGGCACTGGTCGTGCCTGCGTCTTCCTGCGCGATGCGTATCACCGCCCGGCGCCGCTCCCGCGCCAGTAATGTCGTGGCAGGTTCGGGGCACTGCGGAGCCGGGACGTGGAAGGTGATGCATGACCGAGGAATCTGCCGAGGTGGCCAGGGAAAAGCTCGAGGCGATGACGCCGAAGGCGCGGCGCACGAGAGAACGTCTCATCGTCGCGGCGCGGGTCGTGTTCGAGCGCGATGGCTTCCTCAATGCCCGGGTGGTCGACATCGCCGGCGAGGCGAAGGTGGCGCACGGGACCTTCTACACGTACTTCGACTCGAAGACCGACATCTTTCGCGCGGTGGTCACCGAGTTCTCGCCCGGGATCTACCGGCCGGATACCGCGGACCGGTCACTGACCAGGATCCAGCGCATCGAGCGGGGGAACGAGCAGTTCTACCGGGTCTACCTGCAGAACCTGCGGCTGATGGCGCTGATGGAGCAGGCCGCGACATTCGACGAGCAGCTGCACGCGATGCGCATCCAGCTGCGTCATCGTGCCGAGCGTCAGATCCTCGGGCTGGTCAAGCGGCAGCAGCAGAACGGCACGCTCGGCAGCCACCTCGATCCGGACATGGTGGCCAGTGCGCTCGTCGCCATGACGACGCATTCCTTCTATACCTGGCATGTGACCGAGAGCCGCGACTACGACTTCGACCGGGCCAACAAGACACTCACCTATCTCTGGGCGAATGCGCTCGGCCTGCGCGCAGAGCCCGCGGACGAGGAGTTCTACCAGTCCCTGGGCGGCGCAGCCGTCGCGCTGCCTGCGAAGGCCGCCTCCCGCAAGGCGTCCGCGCGGAAGACGGCCGCGAAGGTGGCAACGAGCGACAAGTCGCCGGTCAAGAAGTCGGCTGCGGCACCTCGGCGGTGATCGCCCGGAGGCGACGGAGCTGCTCGATCCGCTCCTGCCGGCTCTCGCCGGCCAGGGTGGTGTTCAGCATCGTGACGCCGGCTGCGGCGAAGGCCTCGACCCGCTCCCGCACGTGCTCGGCGCTGCCGATGAGCGAGGTGGCGGCGACGAACTCGTCCGGGACCAGCCGCGCCGCGCGCTCGACGTCCTTGGCGAGGTAGGCCTCGGTGACCGCATCGGCCTCGGCCTGCAGTCCGTACCGGCACATCAGGTCGTAGTAGAAGTTGTCGCGCGGCGGTCCCATGACCGAGACGTAGTGCGCCGCGTTCTGACGCATCGCGAGCTCATGGCTGTCGTCGTCCGGGTCGATCGCGACGTACACCGGCGCGGTGATCTGCAGCGGCGCGAGGTCGGCCGAGCGGCGCGCGGAGCCCTCGGCCAGCTGCTCGCCCCACACCGACTGCGCGCGCTCGGGCCAGAACATCACCGTCAGCCAGCCGTCGGCGTGCGCGGCGAGGCTGCGCACGGAGCGCGGCCCCAGGCCGGCGACGAAGATCGGGATGTCCGCGCGCGGCGGGCGCGCCATCATCTTCAGCGGACGCCGGTCGCCGGCGGGGACGCCGAGGAAGTCGTTCGCGACGCGCTCCCGAGCCCACGCCGCGCGGCATACCTGGATGGTCTCGGCGACCGTGCGGACCGGCGCGGCGTACGCCCGGCCGTGCCACCCCTCGACGACCGCCGGCCCGGACGTGCCGATCCCGAGCGCGAAGCGGCCACCGCTGAGCGCATCGAGCCCGGCGGCGGTCTGCGCGATGAGCGGCGCCGAGCGAGTATGCACCGGGATGATGCCGCTGCCGATCTGGATGCGCGACGTCGCGTACGCCAGCGCGCCGAGGCTGCTGATCGCGTCGTACCCGTACGACTCGCCGAGCCAGACGGCGTCGATCCCGGCCTCTTCGTAGGCCACGACGTCGTCGATGACGGCGGGGAAGTCGGTGCTGGACCCGTAGGTCACTGCGATCCTCATAGGCATCCTTCCGCTGAGCGTGCGTCGTCGGGGCGCGACGCCCAGGAAGCGCCCGCTGGCGGGGCTAGCGCAGGGCGCGCTGGATCTTGCCGATCTCGCCGCGAATCTTCTCCAGGCGTCCGGACTCGATCCACAGCTCGGCGAACTCGCTGTTCTCGCCGAGGATCCGGGTCAGCATGGTGCGGGCGCCGGGAAGCAGCGCCCCCACGACGTCCGTCGGGATCTTCGAGACGGCATCGAGGACGTCGGGCGAGGAGATCTCCAGCCGCTCCAGCTTCGCCGCGAGCAGCGCCGCCGCGGCGTACGCCTCAGTGCCGTCGACCTCGTCGAGGTCGTCCTTCGGGTCGGGGACGCTGAGGATTTCGGACAGCAGCTCGGCTACCGCATCTGGGTCTGAGTCGTTGATCTCGCCGATTAGGTCAAGGGCGTCGTCGTTCTCGAACGGGCCCGTGCCCCATGCACCCATTATCCCCTCCCGGAGTGTCGCGCTCGCATCATCCTTGCAGGCTCGCCCCGCTTTCGCCACCGGGCCCGCACAAACCCGGTGACCGGCGGAGGCGGGGTTGCCGTCAGGCATACTTGGATGTCGCCGGCGACCTGACCGCCCGGCGCGGGCCTCTAGCTCAATTGGCAGAGCTGCGGACTTTTAATCCGTAGGTTGTGGGTTCGAGTCCCACGGGGCCCACCCCGCGCACAAGGCTCGAACCCTTGCCCGACGAATCGTTGGCAGGGGTTCGGGCCTTGTTGCTGTCCTGGGCCCAGTTGAGGGCGTTGCCGCTGACCTCGGGGTCGAGCAGCATCTCATAGGGGCGCTGATACTCGACGCGGAGTTCGTCGTCTTCCTCGACGTAGATCTTGGTGAAGAACGCCTGGTTGCACAGGCGGCGGTTGGTGTCGTCGCAGCGTGCGTAGATGTCGGCGCAGTTAGCGAGCAGGTTGAGGGCGTCTTCGAGGTGGGCTCTGGCGTCGGCGTACTCGCCGTGGTGGGCGTCGATGCGGCGGTTGACTTGGTGGAGCTCGCCGAGGATGCGGTCTTGCTCGCGTTTGAGCAGGTCCAGTGGGATCGCGTCGGCGTAGTGGGCGTGCAGGAGACGTTCTTGTTCGTGCTGGAGCCGGTCACGGTTGGTGGTGAGCTGGTTCAGCTCGTCGGTCTCGTCGGCCATGAGCCGGTCGAACTCGTGGTGCAACATCCCGCCGAGTGCTTCGCGGTGAGCGGGCGTGATCTGCACTCGCTCGTAGTAGCGCTCGATCATGTGCTCGACGTCTTCGATGAGGATCGCGCCACGGGTGCAGTTGGTGCGTTTGGAGTGCCGGCCGGAGCAGACGAAGTAGGGGTAGACGTTGCCGTGGCGGTTCTTCGCGTTCGAGACCATCAGCCGGGAGCCGCAGGCGCCGCAGAACACGGTGCCTTTGAGGTAGTGGTCGTGGAGCTGGGTGGCTTCGGCGGCGCTCTTGTGGGAGGTGAGCACGGACTGCACCTGGTACCAGACCTCGGGCGGCACGAGGGGTTCGTGGCTGCCCTGGTAGCGGGTGCCGCGGTAGATCACATCGCCCTTGTAATAGGGGTTGATCAGCATCCGGTGCACCGAGGACACCGCGAGCGGCTTGCCGGGCCGTTTCGGGGTGGGCACGCTGGTCAGCCCGCGGGAGGTGAGCTCGTCGTGGAGCTGGCTGACGGTCCAGTTCCCTGAGGCGTAGGCCTTGAATGCCCACTGGATCATGGGGGCGCGTTCGGGGTCGAGTTCGACGGTGCGTGCTTCGCGGCCGAGTTCGTCGGTGGTGCGGACGTTGAGGTAGCCGATCGGGGCCTTGCCGATCGTGCCGCCGCCGGCGGCCTTCTGGGTCATGCCTTTGGTGACCTCGGTGGCGAGATTGCGGGAGTAGAACTCCGCGATGGAGGACATGATGCCGTGCAGCAGCATCCCCGAGGGGGTCTGGTCGATGTTCTCGGTGGCGGAGACGAGCATGACCCCGGCCTGTTGGAGGGCGAGGTGGATCGCGACGTCATCGCTGCGGTTGCGGGCGAGCCGGTCGACTTTGTGCACGATGCAGTAGGCGACCTTGTTGGCCTTGACGTATTGGATCATCCGCATCAGCTCGGGCCGGTCGGCGGACTTCGCAGACGCTCCGGCGTCGACGAACTCCTCAACGACGACCGCACCGAGCTGTTCGGCCTTGCGGTTGTTCGCCTCGCGTTGGGCAGGGATGGAGAATCCCTCGTCGGCTCCTCCGCGTTCGGCCTGCTCGCGGGTGGAGACGCGCAGGTAGGACACGGCTAGGGCGCCGCTGGCGGGTGGGTCAACGAGACTGCGCACCGGGTCGATGCGCAGGGATGTGGCGTTCATGGGTCCTTCTCTCACGATGGATCGGACCTCGCGCCCAGACGGATGACCGTCTGATGGGTGCTGATCGTGAGAGGAACCCCGCTGTGGGGTCCGTAGGACTAGGCCGACAGGTCGACCACGTATCGCTTGCCCGCCCCGATCCCGGGGTGGGGTTTAGGACCACAACACGCCACGCTCGACGCGAGGCTTGTCGGCTTCATTCTACCGTTGCGCCCTCGACCGGGCGAGGAACGTCGTCGCCTGCGGGCGTGGCCACGGTTGCCGGGCGGTAGGTGTCCGGGGGTTCGGCGGCGCGACGGTCGATGCGGGACTGTCCGCTCTCCTGCAAGGTCAGGCGGATCAGCACTTCGCAGAGCTTGTGCAGGTCGGGGGCATCGCGATGCACCGGCCGGACCGAGAACTTGCGGTCCTCGTAGCGGCGCCGGTTCGTCCTTTTCACATACGTGCCCATCAGCCCAACACCTCCCCGGTGTCGGGATCTACGTCGGCGCCGGCGTAGAAGGCGTCCTCGGCGGCGCGGCGCTCGGCGACCTGTGCAGCGACGTAGTCCACGAAGTCGCGGTCGCGGTCGGCGACGAACACGTCCTCGACCGGCTCGGGCGGTTCCTCGCCGGGCCAGGCGGTCTGCCGAGTGGGCCGGTCGCGGTCCAGGCGGGTGCCGGAGGCAGCGACCCATTCGCGCAGCCGGGCGCGGGCGTCGGCGAAGTCGCGGTGCCACCCGAACGGGGCGGACCCGTCTTGTTCGGGGTGGTAGGCGCACAGCCAGTGCAGATGGAGAGCTGACAGTTCCCAAACGAGTTCGTCGTGGCGGTGCCAGAACGGCGGGATCACGCTGGCGGGCAGCCCGTAGGTGCGGCGCAGCCTCTCCACCCACCGGTTCAGGGCGTACCACTCCTTTTCGAGCACGTCGGCGCGCAGCAGGTACCAGTTCACCGGTCCAGGCGGGCCGGCATCCTCCTCACCCTCGTCCTCGGTGTCGTAGTCGTCGTCCAGGTCGATGTCGTCGGGAAAGTCCTCCGGCTCAGACTCGCTGGGACCGGGAACCATAGGGGTCTGATCAGTCATGATGCTGGCTCCCGTCTCACATGCCCATGGCCGGCGCGGAACGGGCCTGCTGACGTTCGGGCGGCTCGAAGGCAGGCGCTTGACGCTCGACGGCCTGACGTTCTGCGGCGTTACGGCGCGGGGTGCGGTCGACCTCGTAGCGGGTGCGTGCCGCGTCGTGGCCGATCCGCTTGGCGATGAACTCTTCTTCCCCGGCGACCATCTCCCCGTCGCGCTCGTACTCGGGAGTGCGGGTGTAGCCCTCGGCGATGAACTTGTCGCCCTTGGCAAACCGCTCGTGCGCGTGCTGCGCCGACCGGCCGAACATCACCATGTTGTGGTAGGTCGTCTCCAGCTGGGTGTACGACCCATCGGCCTCGCGACGGTAGTGCTCCTGCCCGAACCGGGCGTAAAACCGAGCATCACCCTTGGAGGTGTGGCTCAGCTGCGGGTCGGAGGCGATGAACCCCGATGCCGAGGTCTGAGTGTGCATGGACATGGCTGGCTCCTGCGCTCGGGCAGCCCCTCGTCACGGGGCCGCTGTGCCAGGCAGGTGCACGCCCGCCGTCCTGCGCATTACGCCGAGTGGTTGGGGCGGCGCAGCAGTTCCTCGATCTCGCCGCGGTTCGTTTTCAGCTGGGCGGCGTCGGGCCGGGCTGGCCACGGGGTCAGGTCGGTGACGATGGGTGGTGCGGCGCGCAGCAGGGTGACGGCGGTGCCAAAGGGCAGGGTCCGTAGTCGGTCGGGCGGGAAGATCGACACCCGCCGCACGGAGCGTTGGTTCTGCCGGGTGCCGTGATCGCCGAGGGTCACGCTGTCGGTGTACTCGTCGCGCTCGCCGATCAGCGAGGAGAGGTCTTGGAGGTCTTTGCTGTTGGAGGCGCCGCCGAGGATGATCTTCACGATCGAGGCGTCCCAGATCGCGTTCGCCTGGTTCTCGTTCCACTTGTCGCGGGCTTGGGCGAGGGATTGCAAGACGGGCACGCAGGTGATGCCGGTGCCGCCGCCTTCGGCCATCAGCACCGGCAGGGACGGCAGCGGTGCGAGGTTGGCTATCTCGTCCAACGCGAGCAGCACGGGCGGGTCGAGCCGGGCTCCCGGTGAGCGGGCCGCGATCCGGCGGGCGGTCTCCACGAGGTCTTCGACCAGGGCGGCGACCAGTGCGGCGGATGCGCCGGCACCGGCGCCGGTGGCGAGGAGGAAGAGGGTGCCTTTGTCGCGGATGAACCGTTCGGGGTCGAAGTCCTTGCCGGGGCCGGGGCTGACGGCATCGAGCACCCGCGGGTCGGCTAGTGCGCCCAGGGCGAGGGACACGCCCTGCCAGATCGAGTCCCGTGTGCGGGGGTCGGCGTCGATCATGGATTCCAGCGAGTCCGCCCATCCGGTCGCCGCGTCGGGGTGGTTGGTGAGGATCGCGACCGCTTCGGCCGCCGCCGAGGGGTCGAGAGTCCACCGGAACAGCTCTTCCGGGCTTCGGTGGTCGAGGGCGGCGGCGTGCAGCAGGGCTTGGAGGGCGGTGCGGGTCTTCCCTTCCCAGAACCCGCCGGACTCCACCCCGCCCGCTGACAAACCGGTGGCGGAGGCGAGGCCGGTGGCGCGGATCATCGCCGTGAGCGGGTCGGCGCAGCCGCGGATGGGTGACCAGCGCATCCCTGCCGGCACGCCCTCGGCCAAGTGCTGAGGATCGAACACGGCCACCGGGCCGATCCGTTTGCGGGCGCGCAGGGTCGCGGTGAGGTTGTCGGGTCGGGTGCTGGTGGTGATCACCGCGCCGGGCGCGTCGAGGATCGCCGGGATCACCACGTGCAGGCCTTTGCCGGAGCGGGGCGGCCCGATCAGCAGGATCGAGTCTTCGACTGATGCCCATACCTCTTTGCCTTTGCTGGTGCCGAGCCGGTACCCCACGTCCGCCGGTGTCGGGCTGTCCAGGGAGGGGCGCAGGTTCGCGGCGCGTTTGAGCAGCGCCCGCGCTGACGCGGTGGTGGTGATCTCATGCGAGGTGGCGATCCCGGCGGTGGTGTGCGGGTCGGTCTCGACCTTGCGGGCGTGACGGCGCAGCCGCACCCACACCCAGCCGCCCGCGGCGGCGAGAGCGGCGAGCAGAACGACGGCGACCGTCCAGTAGGCGAACGGATGCAGCCCGTCCGCGTCGAGCGCGGCGGCGGGGTCGCCGGGCCGGAACAGCACACCGACCCCCGCCGCCGGCCCTGCCGCCGGCTGGTCGGTGCCGGTGAGGAACGCGGCAATGCTGCCGGCGGCGCGCAGGATGAGCGCGAGGCCGAACAGGGCGACCAGTCCGATCATGGCTGCGTTGGTCAGCTCGTCGCCGAAGCTGCCGGTCTGCCGTCCCTGCGACGCCATGTTCATCGCAGGGTCTCCACGACGATGGTGCCGGAGATGCGCCCGACCAACACCACCCCACCCGAGATGGTGGTCTGGGCCGGGTCGAGGAGGGCGCGGGCGGTGCCGTCGCCGGTGGCGTCGGTGTGGGAGACGATCACCGCGACCGCCACGTCCTCGCCGGGCACGAACCCGTCCCCGGTGACCTCGACCAGCACCGGCCGGCCCGGCTTGCGTTTCTCCTTCTTCTGCGGCGTCGGTTCGGCTACGGGCTTGCGGGGCGCGGCCGGGATGAGGTCGGTGAAGCTGGTGCCGTCGGCCTCATGCACCTCGAACCGCACCGGCACCGCCCGCTCATCACTGGCCTGGTCGATGATCTGCGGGAACATCTTCCGCGACCACACCCCGGTGTTCTCAGGTCGCGGGTGCGGGGTGCCGTCGATCGTGACGGTCATCGACCCGTCCGGCTGGACGTCCAGGACGACGGTTCGCAACGACACCGGTGCGGACTCGGACGGAGTGGGGCTGGTGGGGTTCTTTCTCATGCCCGCCAGGTGCGCCCCGCCCGTCTCGCGCTGGACACGCATGTTCACGCGCGAATCGTCAGGGCTTCCGATAGACCTTCAGGAATACTGACGAACCGTCAGCCACAGTGACGAATAGTCAGAAATCCGGGGAACTTGCGGAGATTTCAGCTCATGCGGGCGGTCGTGTCGAACAGGTCGTACTCGTCGGGATGGAGCTGGTGCTGCACGACGAAGGAGCGGTCCTTGATCCGCCACAGTCCTTGCCCGGTGCCGAGGGTCGGCAGGAGGGAGCGTTCGGTGCCGGTCAGGCCGAGGGTCTTCGCGGTGGTGCCGAGCTGGTCGGATTCTTGCCGGTAGATGATCCGCGACTCGGCGTTCGCCAACAAAGAGTTGGCCAGCGACCGCATCGCCGATCCCTGGTCGCCGACGTTCTCCAAGTCGGTGAGCTTGTGGAAGATGAGCATGTTGCTGATCCCGTAGGCGCGGGCCAGCCGCCAGTGCGCGTCCATGCGCTTCAGCAGCGCGGGCTCGCTCATCAGCCGCCAGGCCTCGTCATAGATCACCCACCGCTGACCGCCGTTCGGGTCCAGCAGCGCCGATTCCATCCACGCGCTGGAGCAGGTCATCAGCACCGAGATGAGCGTGGCATTCTCCGTCACCCGCGACAGGTCCAGCGACACCATCGGCAACGTCGGATCGAACTGCTCGGTGCTGGGGCCGTCGAACAGGCCGGACAGGTCGCCGGCGACCAGACGCCGCAGCGCGTGCCCGACCATCCGGCCGTCCTCCGCCAGCCGCCCGTCGGGGTCGTCCGACGGGGTGAGGAGGTGGTCGACGATCATCGGCAGGATCGGCACCTCGTTCTCACGAACCGTCGCGGTCAGGGCGGTGTCGATCGCGGTGTGCTCCAGCGGGGTCATCGGCCGGGTCAGCACTGTCTCGGTCAGCGCGCCGATCAGGTCACGACGGCGGGAGGCGACCGTCGTCGCCCACTGCGCATCACTGAGCCCGGTCGGCCGGTAGCCCTCATCGAGCGGGTTGAGGCGGGTGGGCAGGCCGTGGCCGAGCTGGATCGCCCGGCCCCCGACCGCGCGGGCGATGGCGGTGTGCTCGCCTTTCGGGTCGCCCGGCACGTACACCCGCCGCCCGAACGGCAGCGACCGGGTGTAGAGGCTCTTGGCCAGCGAGGACTTCCCCGACCCCACGATCCCGGCGAGCACCACGTTCGGGGCGGTGATGATCCCAGCCTGGTAGAGCACCCACGGGTCATACACGAAGCTGGCGCCGGAGTAGAGGTTCTGGCCGACGAAGACGCCTTCGCTGCCCAGTCCTCCCTCGGCCAGGAACGGATACTGCGCCGCCAGCGTCGCGGAGGTGTCCTGGTGGCGAGGCAGCCGGAACCGGCCCGGGGTCCGCAACGCCACCGGCCCCGCCTCTCCGGCAGCCGGCAGATACTGCGTGGCCTTGCGTTCGGCGCGCTCGGCGTCGGCCTTGGCTTTCGCGGCGGCCATCTTCTGCCGGCGCTGCTCGGCCTGCAACTGTGCGGCGGCCTGGCGGCGCTGTTTGCGCAGACGCCTCCGTTCCTCGGCAGGGGCGACCAGAACGGCGGTGTGCAGGCGCTCCTTCTCGCTCACAGCCCCCACCCCCGCGTGGCGCCACCGGCGGCAGGCGCCCCGGCGGGATCGATGCGGGTCATCTCATCGGCGGCGCGAGCCGCTCCGGCCAGCCGGCCTCTGGCTTCGTCCAGGGTGGTGCCAGCCTGATGGAGCTCATCGCCAGCCTGCAGCGCGGCGGCCCGTAACGCGGTCGGGTGACTGGGGATGGTGTGAGCGGCGGCGAGCCGGTCGAGCACCAGCCGCATCGCCGCGGTCGCATCGCGCAGGTCCGCGATGATCGCATGCGCCCCCGCTTCGGTGAGCTGGCCGGCGCTCGCGAGGGCGCGGAGATTCCGGGCCGCTTCGGTGGCGTAGGCGGCGGGATAGGAGAACGTGGGCACCAGGGACCTCCCGAGATGCAGGGCGGACAGGGATGCCGGTCAGGTGCGCCCCGGCCCGCACACGGCGGCGCCGCCACCCCGTGACCGGGGCGACGGCACCGTGCACGGCGGGGCGCCGCTTACAGGCCGAGGCCGCGGTCGCGTTTGACGGCCGCGACGCCGGGATGGGTGAACCACGACCCGTCGGTCTTCGCCGGACGGCCTTTCCCGGCCGCAGCCGGGGCCGTGCGCCCGCCACTCGCCGCATCGGATGCCCCGAGCGCTCTGGTCGACCGGGACGCCCCGGCCCCGGTGGCACCTCCCGCTCCTGCCACAGGCCCGCCGACCGCTCCCGCCACGCTCACAGCGCCGCCGACGTTCGGGCCGATGGGCCCAGCCATGCGGGATTCGGGGTCAAGGCGGTCTTCGGGCGGGATCGGGTGGCGGCGGTAGAGGCCGACGTGCCCCATGTCGGGGTTGTAGGTCAGCGTGTACTCGCCGCCGACAGCCTCCTGGTCCAACGGCCCGGCGGGGAGGGTGTCGTAGACATAGCCGTTTTCCATCGCCGCATCGGTGGTCTCGGTGCCGTAGTCGAAGCCGGACAAGTGTTCGATCGCCGCGTCCGGGCCGTGTCGGTCGATCATCGACAGCACCGCATCGGCTTCCTCGCCCTGGAGGAACACGATGTTCACCCACCGTGAGACCGCCTCGGACCCCCGCTCCAGGCTCGCGGCGGCTGACGGCGCGGGCGGCCCGGGTGCGGGGTGCCAGGCGATCCGCCCAGCGGCCTGCATGGCGAGGTTCAGCCGTTCCTCCACCGCATCGAGTCCGGTGGCCGCGTCGAAGAGCTGCCCGGCGGCCTGGTGGGCGTCCCGGATGCCCGCGGCCTGGTCGCCGTGGTCATCGAAGGCGCGGCCCTCGTGCCGGTTGTGCTGCTGCGCGATCTGTGCGAGGGACTGCTGCAAGGAACGCACCCCGGACAGCAGGTTCCCCATCACTGTGTAGGCGTCCTCGGGATGGGCGATGTCACGGCTGGCGTGCGCCAGACCGCGCAACGCCTGCGACGCCTCCTCAGCGTCGGCGACGGGATCATAGAATGTAGGCACGGTTCCTCCCTCAGCTTCTGGTCACTGAGAGGTGCGCACCGAGCATCCGACCAACACCGAGGAGAGCGACCGCGTGGCCGATGAGAACAGCGATCCGCTGGTGAGCAAGCATCTCCAGACTCTGCGGCTGTTCAAGCGTCGTGCGGACGAACTGTTCTCATGCGGACTTGCTCAGCGCGATGACGCACTCAAGCTCGGGCAACAGCTCCATATGAACCTCGTGCTCGATAAGACCACCGGCGAAACCTCTGTGCGAGATTTGCGCCAGGTGATCCCTCCCAGAGAGCAAGTCGCCTACGCTCTCACGTTGATACGCCCCCTGACGCTGTCCAAGAAGGGCGACAGGTTGGCGTGGAGAACCGTCATGACGGCCCTCGACTTCTTCTGCCCTCCGGCAGACGCCGTCAACAAGGAGCGGATAGGTGAGCTGCGTGAGGGGTGGAGCAAGTACCCGGTTCGTCGGATGCGGATCATGCAAGCGCCCATTGATCCGGATGCACCGGGGCCGCGCATCGATGCGTGGGATAACGAGATCGCGCGAAAGTTCCTCTACGGCGATCTGGTGCACGGAGACGACAACGCAGAACTCCTGGAAGCCCTTGGAGACGATCAGGTGGTCTTTTCTGCCGGAGCGATGGCGTCGGACGGCTTCATCTTGATGAACAACACTTACGAGGTCATGCATTGCCTCCGGCCCGATATTGCCCCCGAACACGCTCACTTCTCGCGAACGACGGTGACTCAGCAGAACGGCTGAACGCCGTCACACCTGGCGGGCCAGCGGCAGAGCGGCGGCGGTGAACGCGGCGGCCTGCTGGCCGACCAGGCGGCGGGTTTCGCAGGAGGCTTGGATGGCGGCTTGCTCGATCGCCGAGACCGCCGCATCCAGTTCCTCGACCGTGGGCGCGGAGACCGCGATCAGGCCGGTGACGCGCAGCACCCCGTGCCCGGCGGTCAGATCGGCCTCCTGCTGGAGCACGTCCTCGTATTCGGCCGTCTGCGCAGCGTCCTCGATCTGCCCGATCTTGCGGCGTTGGGCGGCGTCCGAGATGTGTTCGACCTTCTTCTTGCGGATGTCGCGGGTGGCCTGGTCGGTGCGCATCGGCGTGTAGATCAGCGACAGTGCCCGCCCGATCCCGGAGGAGAGCACGATCGGGGCGAGGAACCCCGGATACACCATCGACCGCGGCCACTCGCTGATCCACAGCACCGCGTGGTACGCCGAGTCGGTGTGCAGCCTGGTCCAGGTCTCGGTGACCGCGACCGGCCCCGCCGTGGCGAGGGACTGGCCCAGCTCCCCGTGCCGCTCCAGCGTCGCGGCCACGGCAGGGTCGTAGGCAGAACGCAGGATTACCGCGACCTGGCCGGGGGTGAGCCACCCGGCCGGGGTCAGGTCGGCCGAGCGCAGCGCCGCGGTGAGGGTGGACATCTCTTGGCGGAGCACGGCGGCGGCCCCGCGTAGTCCGCCGCCGGCGGTCCTGATCTGCCGGGCGGCGGCCTGCATGTCCAGCGACAGGGACAGGGTGGTGGCGTGGCGTTCCCCGGCGGGACCGGCCCGCTCGATCAGCTCTTGGTAGGTCGTCGCGGCCCAGGAGCCGTCGCGGGTGCCGTGCGCTGCCCACCATTCCGCCAGCCCGGTGCCCGAATCCGGCAGCGTGCGCTCCAGCACCTGCAAGGTCGCGATCCGCCCGGACCGGCACACGGTCGCCAGCACCCTGCCCCAGGCGGTGACGCGGCGGTGCTGTTCGGCCGGGTCGAGCAGCACGAACGCGGGATGCCGCACTTCGCAGACGACGGTGAGGGTGTGCTGGTGCGGGTCGTGAATCATCCCGGCCCCGGTCTCCGGGTCGACGTGCTCGCGCAACCGCGCCTGGTCGCCGGGCAGGGCGAGCGTGCCCGCCGGTCGCGGGGCGACGATCCGGCGCCGGTAGGCGAGCTGCCCGCCGGTGCTGCGCCACAGCCACCAGCCGGCCGCGGGTATCCATTCCACGACCGGGCGGCCGGCGACCGGCATCCAGGTCAGCACGACCGACAGCACCCACACCGGGGCGGTAGCGGCGATGAGGATGCCGCCGCCGGCGTAGAACGCGCCCACCAGCGTCAGCACTCCGATCCCGAGGGTCACCAGCTGCGACGCGGACAGGCCCAGCAGCACGCCCCGGCGGGTGAGGCGGCTGAACTTCACCGGCACCAGCTCCGCCCCCGACCCGGCCTGGGCGCTGGTGTCCTCCGTGCTGTGTTTCGTGGCCATCGCGGTTCACTCCTTCCTGCTCGGCGGGCGGCCGTCGCTGTCGGGCGGCTTCAGCCCGTCGGGGGCGTTCGGCGGCGGGGTCTGATGTGGCGGCACCCGCGAGTCCGTGCCGGCGCCGGTGTCGTAGGTGTTCTGGTTCGCGCCATCGGCGGCGGCCTCGGCCTGTCCGCCGATCTGCGCGCCGGCCTCGGGGCCGGCGGTCGCGGCCTTCTTCGCGACCTGCGCGCCGATCACCACCGCCGCGGCCGGCCCGGCAGCCGCTCCCGCACCGGCAGCGGAACCACCCGCACCACCGGCACCCGCGCCTGCTCCGGCGCCTGCTCCGGCGCCGCCTCCGGGTGGGGGCGGCGGAGTTCCGCCCCCACCACCGCCGGGCGGGGGTGGGGGCGGGTTCCCCCCGCCGCCACCGCCTCCGGGTGGAGGCGGATCATCCCCACCGCCACCACCGCGGCCGCCTCCGTCGTCGAGGATCTTCTTCGGGCCGTCGCCGGAGGGCGTGGCCGGGACGGGGACGGGCCGGTTCATGGCGTTCTTGGCCTCTTGTTCGGCGCCCATGGTGTTGTAGAGGTCGAAGCCGAGGAAGGAGATCACGCGATAGACCATGTACGGCGCGAACGCGGCGATTGCGAGCATGACGATGCCGGTGATCGGTTCGGTGATCGCCGTCAGATCGGCCTCGATGGGGGTGGCCATCTGGGTGATCGCGATCAGGAGCACGACCACCAGCACCAGCTTGCTGATGATCAGGGCGATCACGAACGCCGCCCATTTCCCGATCCACGACCGGCTCGCATCCCACGCCGCCCCGGCGAACGCGAGCGGGGCGAGGACGATCGCGATCAGCAGCAGCGCTTTGCGGATCAACAGGGAGAACCACACGATCGCGGTGGCGGCGACCATGAGCCCGGCGAGGAAGATCGTCACGATCGCCCCGACGCCCGGTGCGGAGATGTTGATCGCGGTGAGGCCGGCGGCGAGCAGGATGATCTTGTCGCCCATCGTGCCGGTCGTCTCCCCGGCGGCCTGGATGATCCCGATGGTCAGCTGGTCGGTGATCTCCAATGCCAGCGCGGCCAGGGTGATGACCACGAAACTGCCGAGCACTGCTTTGCCGGCGCCGAGGGCGGCGCGGGACAGGGCGGTCGGGTCGCGGCGGATGAGGCCGAGGATGAGCTGGAAGCAGAAGAAGACCAGGACGATAAAGATGCCGATGCCGAACAGCAGGTTGTAGACGGACACGTACCCGTCCTGGGTGACGTCGACCATCGTGGTGGTGTCGAACACCGCCCACATCGCTTCCAGCAGCCAGCCCGCGGCGCCGCCGACGGCCTGGGCGAACCAGTCGAACGGGGCCGAGATCAGCGATGCGGCCGCCTCACCGGCCGAGTCGCACACGTTGGAGATGACGGGGATATCGCACAGCGCCATCACGAACCTCCCTTACAGGACAGGGGTGTGAGAGGAGGGCGGGTGCTCACACCGCTTGGCCCACGTCCCAGAAGAAGTTGATGAGCGTCACCGACGCGCCGCAGATCACGGCCGCGCCGCAGGAGATGAGGACGCCGATCTTTCCCCGGCCCGCCAGGTGCGGGTTCGAGGAGTTGGAGCCGAAACCCCACACGATCGCCGAGACGATCAGCGCGAGCACGGACAGGATGAGGCCGACGGTCATCACGGCGCCGACGATGTCGCGCAGCTGGTCGATGCCCGGCAGGCCCGAGCTGTTGGGGTCGATGTCGATCACGGCAGAACTCCTCTGGACGAAGACGGAAAAATGGTTCTGCCACCAGGTGCACCCCGGCCCGCCAGCACGAGAAAGCGCCCACCGCCGGGGACGAGTCCGCTGAGGGTGGGCGCAGCGTGCGTGGTGTGCGGGTTAGAGCTGTTCGCCGACCGAGACGAGCCAGTTGATCCAGGCGATGCCGCTGCCGGCGAGGATCGCCGCGCCGAGCGCTACGAGCACACCGGCACGTCCCTTGGAGGCGACCTGGTAGTTCCCGGTCGACGCACCGATCGCCCAGGCGATGCCGGAGACGATAAGCATGAGCACGGCGATGACGAGCACGAACATCAGCAGCGCCCCGATGACCTCTTCCATCTCGCCGATCCCGGCCAGCCCGTCGAAATCGGGGAACACGTCCATCACGCACCCCCGCCCGAATCGGCGATGGTCACATGCAGGTGGTCGCGGTGCCCACCGGTGATGGAGTCGGCATCGTGCATGCCGCCGCCGTCGTAATCGCGCCAGCCCTCACTGTCGCGGGCCAGGGACCAGATCTTCTGATCCCAGATCAGGTACTCCACCCCGAGGGTCTCGGCGTGGGTCTGCAGCCAGTTCGTGACCTCCCAGCCGAGCTCGTGCTGCGCCGGGGTGGGCAGCTGCCCGATCGCGTTCCCGAAAGCGATGTCGCACGCCCGTCCGAGCGGATGCTCGGAGACGCTGCCGGGGCGGGGCGAGTAGCAAGCCCAGGTGGCCTCGGGGAACGCCCCCGAGGTCTGCTGATACAGGTGCAGAGTGCGGCGGGTGATCTGCCCGCCGGTGGTCGGACCGTCCACCAGCTCGTCGGGGTGGTCGCCGGTGAACGGCTCCGGCTCCCCGCCCGGCCCGCTGCCGGTGGTGGGGTCGCAGTCGCCTCCGGGCGGGCCGGTCTCGGCTTCGGGCAGGTCGGCGGCGTCGTGGCCGTTGAGCCAGGCGGCGGGGTCGGTGTGCTCGCCGGCGGTGCCGCCGTCGTAGACCTCCAGGTGCAGGTGGGGGCCGGTGGACATCCCGCTGCTGCCGACATCGGCGATGTGCTGTCCCGCGGTCACGGTGTCGCCGGCGGACACGTGGATGCCGTCGGCCCAGGAATGGAAGTACCCGGTCGCCACCGCCTCGCCGTCGATGCTGTGCTCGATGACGACCGTCCCGCCCCACTGGTCGCTGTACTCCGCGACGGTGACCGTGCCGTCCGCGGCGGCGAGGATCGGGGTGCCGTCGGCGGCAGAGAAATCGCTGCCGGTATGGAAGGACTGCTCCCCGGTGATCGGATGGATGCGCGGCCCGAACGGGCTGGTCGGCGTCCAGGTGCCTTCCGGCAGGGGGAACACCACCCGCGACGACTCCGTCACCCCGGCCACGGCGGGCACCGCCTCAGAGTCATCGCCAGCGGCGGGGCCGGTATCGGTGCCGAGCAGGGCGTCGAGGACCGTCACGGCCACAGGGCTGTAGTTCTCGTACCGGTCCGGGTACGCGCTCACTTCGACGGCTTGGGCGGCCTCGCCCTTGCCCATGTCTTCCCAGCCGGGAATGTCCAACAGGCCCCGCGGCGAGCCGGCGTTGGGGCCGTCGGGGCCGCCGAAGAACGCCTCGGCCTGATAGGTGGGGTCCATCAGCTCTTCGACCGTGCCCCAGCCGGCCTGCGGGCGCATCTGGAACAGCCCCAACGAGTCGTGGTCGCTGCCGGTGCCGTCGTTGGGATACTCCGTCGACTCCGGGTAGGCGCTCGGGTTGGCGAGCTGGCGCAGCGTGGATTCGGTCAGGGCCGCCATGATCGCGATCTGCAGCCCGTCCCGATTCACCCCGTCGATGCCGGAGCCGGTCTCGATGATCGTGGCCGCATGCGTCAGCTGGGTCTTGTTGAGCGTGAACTCCTCACCGTCGCGGGTGCGCACGGTCAGCTCGTCGGGCACCTCCCCGACGGTGAAGCCGCCGCCGTCGATGGTGCAGGTCGAGGTGAGGGCGGGATTCATCAGCAGCCCGATCCCGACCATCGACAACAACGGTGCCGCCAGCACCAGCGCCAGCAGCACGATCGCGAGCTTCTTCACCACAACAGCCCTCCTTCGTCCGGGTCAGCGCAGGGGGTTGTCGAGCTCGGACAGCCGCAGCAGATGACAGGTGTCGTAGGCGGGCTCGCAGATCACGAACACGGTGAACGCCACCTCGTGCTCGGACGCGACCGGTTTCTCGTTCCACACCCCGGCGCGGTAGCGGACGCCCTCGATCGTGATCGCTGTCGTGCCCTCGGTGATCTGCCCGGGCTGGGCCTGCGCTTGCGCGGTCGCCCACGCCTCGGGCACGAACGCATCGGTGATTTCCAGGTGCTGGGTGGTGGCGTACTGGCGCAGATCGACCCACGCCTCGCGGACGGGCAGGTAGGCGGCGAGGTCATTGGCGAGGCCGGCCTGCTCGGTGCCGGTGGGGTCGGCGACCTCCATCACCACCGCCGTGTAGTCCAGCGGCATGAACCCGGCGCCGGTATCCCATGCGAACACCGCCGTCGCGACATTCCGGGCGAACGTCTCCGGGTCACTGCTGCGCTCCACCGGGACGATCCGGCCCGGAGTCTGCGTGCCGTCTTCGGGTGCGGCGGTCGCCGCGGGCCCGTCGGCCTCGGAGTTGTCGGGCGGTGGGCCGGTGCGCGGGCCTTGGATGAGTCCGTAGACGCCGATCCCGGCCAGGAGCAGAACGGACAGGCCTGCGGCGATCAGTACGATCACGCGCTTGCGGGGCGGAGTGTCAGCAGCAGAAGTCTTCATGCCGTCCAGGTGCACGGCCTCCACCCCGTACCGGGCGCTGTCGGGCGGCGAGGCTAGAGGGCGCGCAGGTGCCGGCGCGGCACCGCGCCCTCGTCGGCGGCTCCCTGCTGCATGGGCTCCTCGCCGACGGCATCGTCGCCGGCCTCGCGGGTTTCGGTGGGGTCGATGGTGAGCAGGGGGCGCAGGCGGTCGGCGAAGGCGACCGTGCCGTCGACCACGGTCAGGAACACGCGCGCTTGGTCGTCGGTGAGTTCGGCGGCGAGCTCGTCCGGGTCGTAGTGGGTCCACCAGTCGGCCAGCGACGTCCAGGTCTGCACGAACGCCGCCACCGGCCACCGGCCCGGCGCCCGCACCGTCTCGGTGGCGGGCGTCTTGCGTTTCGTACCGCGACCCGGGCCGGTGACGCGGGCGACGGCTTCTGCGGCCAGGGCGTGCAGCTCGGACTGGCGTGCCTGCTCGACCTCGGCGGCCACGGCGCGGATGCGTTGGTAGGCCGGGTCGACCGGCCCGCCCGCCTCGATCCGGGCCAGCTCGGTCGCGGCCAGTTCACGCAACGCCTCCGGGGCGTCGGGGTCATCGGCGACGTACTGGACGTGGCCGATCTTCTCCATCGTCTTGTAGGACGTGCCGCCGGGGATCATCGCGGCTGCCTGCTCGCGGGCCTTCCCGACCGGCCCCGACGGTGGTGGAAAATTTCCACCACCGTCGCTATTCGGCTGATGGTCGGCGCTGA
Organism: Cumulibacter manganitolerans; assembly: GCF_009602465.1. Lineage (NCBI taxonomy): Bacteria > Bacillati > Actinomycetota > Actinomycetes > Geodermatophilales > Geodermatophilaceae > Cumulibacter > Cumulibacter manganitolerans. The sequence continues at coordinate 99,441 of NZ_WBKP01000002.1, forward strand.
ACCGGGAGGCCACCTGCCGGCGTTCGGCGTCTTCGGCCATGAGCTGCTTCAGCTCCCGATACAAGGCGGCGGCTTCGAGCTGGGTGAGCGGCTTGCGGTGCACGTTCTCGTCCTGCTCGGCCAGCAGAAGCCCCAGCCGGTCGGAGATGCCGCTGCGCACCCAGACGCTGACGGTGCGCCAGCCGAGCTGCCGGATCGCGGCCAGACGCCGCCTGCCGCACACCAGCACCCCGTCGATGGCGACGGTGATCGGCTGCAACAGGCCGTGCTCGCGGATCGACGCGGCCAGCGCGTCGATGTCGCCCAGGTCGGTGCGGTGGCGCGTGCCGACCTGGATCGAGTCGACCGTGCGTTCCAGCTCGATCCCCATCACCACTCACCCCCTCTTCCCGGCCTGTCGGTTCTCTGTGTGCGGTCTCAGTTATCGGCGGCGCTGGGTCGGGACGGCCAGGCACAGGGTGAGCACGAGATCGTCATCGCGCAGCAGCACCGGCAGCGTCTCGCCGATCAGCAGCCGCAGCAGCACGCCTCGCCCGGCCGGGGTCGCCGCCAGCGCCGGGTGCGGGGTACCCAGCAGCGCCTTGAGCAGCACCGTCCAGGACCGGCCCGGGAGGTCCAGCAGCGCCCGGGCGTGCTGGTCGCGGCGCAACGTCTCATACGCGGTGTGCCGTGCCCCGGCCTTGGCCAGCGCCCCGCAGATGTGCTCCACCGACGCCCGCGCCGTCGCCGGTTCCCAGCCGAGCATCGTCACCAGCGCGATCGCGTCCTCCATCGCCGACGACGCCGACATTCCCGCCCGCACCCCTCCGCCGCCGTCGCCGTTGTCAGCGCTGCCGCCGGCGGGATCGGTGTCGGGTTCGGGGTCGGTGACCTGGAACGCCGGGTGGTACGCCCACAGCGGCGTCTCCCGGTCGGAGATGCGCTCGGCGTCGTGGAACGCCGAGATGTGCGGGCGGCGGGCCTGGTGGGTCGAGCAGAGCAGGCCCTGGGCGCGTTCCTCAGCAATGCATGTGATCCGCACCGCGTGCGTGACCACGCCCCACGGGTCATGCGCCTCCCTGGCCGACCGGGTGCGCATCACATCGAACGCCGCGCTGGCGGCCTCCCACGGGTCCAGCCCGTGTTTACGCGCCAACGCGCCGTACTTCTCCGCGCAGAACCGCATCAGCTCCGCGGCGACCGGATCGTCGACCCAGGCTCGCTCCCCGGCCGCGTGCAGTCGCCGCAGCAGAGCGCGCAGCCCGGCACCGGACACGTACTCCGGGCCGGCAGTATTCGTAGTGTTCGTCGTCATGGTCTCGGCACCTCCTGGCAAGCAGGTGCACGCACCCGCCCCGGCATCCGGTGCATCGGTGATCGTGGTCATGGCCGGTCACCTCAGCTCATCCCGACCGGGCCACGCCCAGCGCCCTCGTGGCCTGTGCTGCGGCCGAACGCCGAGACCGGCGGCAGCTCCCGCATCCGCTGGCCCAGCTGCTTGGCCCCGCGGGCCAGCGGGTCATGGGCCTTGTGCGCCAGGTTCGCCTCGAAGTCGATCGCCAGGCGCGAGGCAACCCCGCTGCCACGGGCCAGCAGGTCCGAGGAACGCACCCAGTCCACGCCGCGCGCCTTCCGCAACGACGGATCGGGATCGGCGCCCTCCGCGTCCGGGGTGGTCGTGCGGTCGACATCGGCGGCGGCGATCGCATCCGGCGCCATCGCCCGTTCAACAAGCTCGGGGCGTGTCGCCTGCGGCGTCTCACGCCGGGCCGCGTGCTCGTGGTCATGCTCGTGGGGGTTCATGATCCTTCTCCTTGTCTTCCTTCATCGGGGTTTCTGACTCACTGCTGCCGGTGGGACGCGGAAACCAGCGGCTCACGGTCGAGGCGTGCACTCCGAGCTCGCGGGCGATCTGCTTGTTCGACCAGCCCGCCTCCCGCAGCGCCGCGGCTCGCGCACGCCGATCCGGGACCGAACCGGCCGCCCTCGAGACGGGTGCGGGGCGTGCATCCTGTGCAGGTGCGGGGCGGGTGCTGACTTCATCCGAGGTATCCGGTTCCGGTGAGATCTCGTGCGCCGGCTCCGGTTCGGGGCCGGTCGGCACCGCGGGGATCAGAGCGGTGGCAGGCCTGGGCGGCCGGGCTGTCGGCGTCTCGGGCTCAGCGTCGACCGCTGGCGCAGAACGCTCCGGCAGCGCCAGCCGCTGAGCGTCGCCGGTCTGCTCGCGCGGCTCGGCGCTCAGCACAGCGGCTTCCTGCACCGGGGGCTGCTCGGCGGGTGGGGCCGGGCGGGTGAGGACGACGGTCAGGTGGGTGCTGGCCAGCAGCACCAGCGGCGGGACGGCCGCGACCGTCGCCGCGAGCACCCCCGGTACGGACGCCTCGGCGGTCACCAGTGCGTGGGCGGCGTTCGCGGTCACCGACATGCCCGCGCCGGCGATCAGCAGCGTCCACGGGTACCAGGCCGCCCGATGCCCATCCAGGGCGACGACGGCGACGGTAGCGACCACGATCAGCCCGTCCACCAGCAGTGGCCATATCCACGCCTGCCTGGCGACGATGCCCGAGCGCACCGCCAGATCGGCCAACGCGACAAAGCTGAGCCAGAACGCGCCGCCGCCGATCAGCACCGTGCCCGACGCCGCGGCGACCACCGCCCACCGACGCCCCACCCGCGTGCTCATGCCAGCCCCCTGGCCGGCGCCGCCCGCACGACGGGACGCGAGGCCTCGAACCGCGACCCGGCACCCGTGGTCGCGGGTGGTGCGGTGCCGACGGCGCGGTAGGCGGAGCGGACGGTCGTAGTGATCTCTCGCTCGCCCAGCCCAGCGTGCGCGGCGGCGGCCTGCAGCACGTCGAGAGCGTCATCTCGGGGCAGGCCGTTCTCGGCGAGCTTGCACGCAGCCCAGAACAAACCGGCGTTGCGCTCGCCCTCCGGCCGGCGCGCCACCCACGCCGCCAACCGGCCCGCCATCGCCTCCGGCGCCGCCGTCGGCCCCGTCCGGCGCGGGCGGGTCGGCGGCTTCGGATCGAGGAACTCTCGCAGCCGGCCTGCCTCCAGCGCCCGGCTGTCGGTCGGGGCGAAGGACGCGGGCCGGTAGAGCACGTGCTGGCCGTCGATGCGGCGACGCGAGGGCGGGACGATGATGTAGCCGCGATCGCCGCGGAAGTCGATCCCCGCTTTCCCAGCCTGCCACGACGACTGCTCCACGCCTTCGGCGGCTGGGTAGTAGACGTGCAGGCCGCCGGTCGGTGAGCGCACCAGCGTCTCCCATCCCTCCACCAGCCCGGCCCGGCGCGCGCGGGCGAAGGAGTCGTAACCATTGACGTCGTGCACATCGACGTCCACGACGACCACGCCGGAGGCGGCGCCGGTGGGCATCCCGATGTTCGCCGACGGGAACCGCGCCCACCACGCCTCCACCTGCGCCACATCCGTGGTCGCATCATGAAACCCCCGGCCAGTGATCGGCTGCTTCCCGCCCGGCGCGCACGGGAACACCGGCACCCGAGCGCGGGCGAACAGCACCGCCGCCTCCGGCAGCGGCCAGGAGGCATCCATCTGCCGCAGCGCGGCGGTGAACCGGCTCCGGCCGCTCATCACAGCCCCCGCCCCTCGATCCCGCGCCGCCCACGGTCAGGCTCCGGTGCCGCCCGTCGTGCCGGCGACGGCTCGGCAGCGCGGGCCGGGGCATCCTGCGCCGGGCTCTGCCGGGTCGTAGCGTCGCGGCTCAGGCCCGGCGGGGTGCCATCGGGCACCTGGGTCGTGTCGAGCTGATCGAGGATGCCGGCGGCGGTCTTGCGTACCCGCTCCCCGGTGGCCTGCACCACCTCGACCAGCTCCTTGCCGTCGACGTTCGCGGCCCATCCGGCGACGTACGGGATCGTGTACTCGGTGGTGTCCATTCCGTGGGCAGCACCGATCATCAACGCCACGGACTCGGCCTCGACCTCAGCGATCCCGCGATGCTGACGGGCATCCTCGGAATCCGGGTCGTGCATCAGCACATGGGCGAGCTCGTGCGCGAGGGTCTTCACCTGCGCGGCGGGGTCCATGTTCTCCCGCACCGCGACCGTCTTCGCCTCGAAGTCGGTCCTGCCGTTCGCGCCGTCGATCATGCCCTCGTGCGGCACTCGCATCAGCGTCAGCCCCGCCGCCTCGACCTGCCCGGCCAGCCCCTCCCACAACCCCTCCGGCGCCTCACCCACGAGCAGCACCGGTGACGGCGTCTCAGGGATCGGATTGCCCGTGGTCTGCGAGACATCCCACACGTAGGCCGGTTTCGCCCCGACCATCCGCGAGCGCACCACCTCGCCCGGCTTCGGCTTCTCACCCCGGCCCAGCCGGTACCAGGAGGCCGGGTCCGCGGGGTTCGCCGACGCGAACCGGCCCGTGACGGGGGCGAGGATCTGGTAGCCGGGCTGGCCTTTCTCCACCTGCCGGCCGAGCTGCTGCCACTGCCGGTACCCGGCAACGTAGGTCGGGAACGGCTCTGGCACCCGGCCGGCCTCAAAGTTCGCCGCGTGCTGTGCCCACAGCAGGGCCACATTGTTGAAGCTCCGCGACCGGAACTTCGCGGCGAACCGGAGCATCTCGGCCCAGTCCTCACCCGTAACGAGCTGTTCGACCGCACTGGTCAGTCGCTCGTGGAGCTCGTCGAGCTTCGCTTCCCGCTTCTGGCGGGCCTCCTCTTGCCTCGTCGCCATCGTTCGGCCTCCTCCCGGTAGACCCAGCCACCCGGGGTGTGGGTGGCGGGCCTGCTACCTGCGAGGTGAGCCAGGTGTCTCCGGTGAGTTCGAGACGGTCAGCGAACAAACGAATCGGTAAGTTGGCCGCCAGGAACACGAAAGGCACCTGACGTAGGACATACCGGCCTATCAGCGAACTCCCGGCCACGGACGCCACGGCCGGCGATGGTGGCCTTTACGCGGGCAATGAAGGCTCAAAGGCGGGCAACCGGCCACCGGCAGAGCATCCGGCCCGATACCGGCTCGGCGTGATCCCGACGTACTCGCCGAACGCCTCCGTGGCCCGGTTACGCGAGCGCCACCCGACCCGCCGTGCCGCCTGCGCGATCGTCAGATCGGTCTCCCGCAGCAGGCGCGCCATCTCCTCGACCCGCAGCATCTTCAGATACGCCAACGGCGTTCAGGATCGCGGGCGCAGGGGCGGGGCGTCCGGTGATGTGTTCCCATCGGGCGATCGCGGCGGCGTATCGCCCCAGCGACGAAGATGCTCTCCACGAGCGCGAACAGCGTCTCCGATTCGCCTCCTCTGTCCGGTGAGCCAGCCGGGCCGTGCAAGGCCAGGTCGATGACCTGATGGCTCAGCACGATCGTTCCCCGACGCCCGCCCGCACCTGATCCAGCGTCTCGCCACCGCGCGAGGAGTCCGAGGCCAGAGGCGTCCGGAACAGGGTCTTGGCGATAGGCGGTGTTGAAGATGCGGAACCGGTGATGCGGTGCACCGGCCAGTGACGCCGGTAGGCCGATCCAGCGCGCATCCATCCCGAGGTCGGCCAAATCGCCCAGTACCGCTCCGAGCGCGCGAAGAGGTCGAGCTGCGTCGTCTCCCAGCATCCACGGTTCGGATTCCAGGTCGCGAATGGCGCTCGCGGGGCCGGGGGTTGCGTCGTCGGGGTTGCGGTCGTCATGGCGTTGACCTTTCGTCTCGGGACGGGTGGCGGTTGCAGACAGCAACCCGCCGGCGTTCTCGATCACCACGAGCCGGGGTTGCAACACTTCGATCGCGGTCGCCATGTACGACCAGAGTCCCGAGCGGGTACCCGGTGCGAGGCCGGCGCCTTTGCCGACGGTCGAGATGTCCTGGCACGGGAAGCCGCCGCAGAGGACGTCTACCGGCGGCACTGTGGCCCAGTCGATTGTGGAGATGTCGCCGAGGTTCGGGGCATCCGGCCAGTGGTGGGCGAAGACGCCCGCGACGGCGGTGTTGAGCTCAGAGAACCAGACCGTCTGCCCGCCGGTAGCGTGCTCGACGGCCAGATCAAGACCACCGTATCCGGAGAACAGCGAACCAATCCGAGGGTGGGCCGGCGACGCGGCGGTGTCGTGCATGAGGGCTCCGGCAGGTCAGAAGAGACCCCGGCGCCAGACCCCGAAGGAGCCCGGCACCAGGTCGAACACCTGCCAGGTGCACGACCCTCACAAACAGCCGATCCGCTGCCTGACGAGATCACCGCGAGCAGGCCGCCGCCGACGAATCTCGATCTGAGACTCCGCGACCCCGCCCTCCCGATACCGCTCGACCCGACCCGCCTTCTGAGCAGTATCACTGCAGTTACGACGGGAGAGGAAGCCGCCCGGGTTCATCAGCGGACATTGACTGTGGTCATCCTCAGCCAGATCCTCGGCGGCGCCGGTCTTGCCGCGGGTATTTCGGTGGGTGCGCTGCTGGCCCAGGACATGCTCGGCTCCGACGCCCTCTCCGGAGTGCCGACGGGCCTGTTCACCCTCGGGTCCGCGCTGGCCGCGTTCCTGGTGGGCCGATCCACGCAGCGGTTTGGCCGACGAGTGGGCCTGGCCTACGGCTTCATCGCCGGCGGGCTCGGGGCCGCTGGCGTCGTCGCGGCCGCGGTTCTCGACAATGTGCCGCTGCTGTTCCTCGCCCTGTTCATCTACGGCTCGGGCACCGCCACCAACCTCCAGGCCCGCTACGCCGGCACCGACCTCGCTCCCGCGAACAAGCGCGGCTTCGGCACCAGCATGGCCATGGTCGCGACCACCATCGGTGCCGTCGCTGGCCCGAACCTGATCGATCCCATGGGTGCCTTCGCTGACTCGGTGGGTGTGCCGACATTGGCCGGGCCGTTCATCCTCGCTGCCGTCGCCTATGGCGCCGCGGGCCTCGTGCTGTTCATGCTCCTGCGCCCGGACCCGTATCTATTAGCTCGACGCATCGCCACGGAGACTGCGGCGAAGGAACCCAACGGCTCGGCAAACAGGGCGGTGCCGAAGGTCGGAATCGGCGCATACGTGGGTGCCACGGTGATGGTCCTGACCCAGATCGTGATGATCGCCATCATGACGATGACCCCGATCCACATGCGCGCCCATCACCACGAGATGGCCGCCGTCGGCCTGGTCATCGGCATGCACATCGGCGCGATGTGGCTGCCGTCCCTGTTCACCGGCATCCTGGTGGACAAGCTCGGCCGCACCCCCATGGTCATCGCGTCCGGGGTGACGCTGCTGCTCGCCGGGGTGCTCGCCGCGACCGCGCCGGGCGACTCGCTCGGCCTGCTGATCCTCGCGCTCGTACTGCTCGGCCTCGGCTGGAACTTCGGTCTCGTATCCGGCACCGCGCTCGTGGTGGACGCCACCGTGCCGCAGAACCGGCCGCGCACGCAGGGCACCATCGACGTGCTCATCGCCCTGGCCGGCGCCGGAGGCGGAGCAATGTCCGGAATGGTCATGTCCGCGACCAGCTACCAGGCACTCTCTCTCGGCGGTGGCATCCTCGCCCTCCTGCTCATACCGGTGCTGCTGTGGGCCCGTGCCCGCCGCGCTGTTACCGCATGACCACCCACGCCCTACGAACGGATGATCCCAAGGTGCGCTCAACGTCTTGATCGCGCGGGCTGGAGCGGGGTGGTGGAGCGATGTCCGGGAGGTCGTCACCCTCTCCGTTTTTCACGGGCTTGCTCTCGGCGGGGGCGTACTCGCTCCGCCACTGCCCCGCATCCGACCCAGTCACGCCACGGCCGCCTCCCGGCAGCTGCCCGGCGGCCGGGCCACCTAATCGCGTTCCCGAATACCACCTAATGACGTTCCCAAGAAGAGGTTCTGCTTCACCATGCTTGATGTCATCATCATCGGCTCTGGTCCCGCCGGGTTCACTGCCGCCATCTACGCCGCGCGCGCGAATCTGCGGCCACTGATCATCGCCAGTTCCGTCGAGGTCGGCGGCGAACTGATGAACACCACCGAGGTCGAGAACTTCCCGGGCTTCCCCGAGGCGATCATGGGTCCCGATCTGATGGCGAAGATGCAGCAACAGGCCGAGCGCTTCGGCGCCGAAGTCGTCTACGACGACGCGGCCGAGCTCGACCTCCACGGGGCAGTCAAGCGCGTTACGCTCGGGTCAGGACGAGTCGAGGAGACACGCTCGTTGATCTTCGCGACCGGTTCGGCCTACCGGAAGCTGAACATCCCACGCGAGGATGAGCTGTCCGGGCACGGCCTCTCGTGGTGCGCGACGTGCGACGGATTCTTCTTCCGAGAAAAGGAGATCGCGGTCGTCGGCGGCGGCGACTCCGCGATGGAGGAGGCTACATTCCTCACCAAGTTCGCGTCGAAGGTGTATTTGATTCACCGCCGTGACGAGTTTCGCGCCTCGAAGATCATGCAGAGGCGCGCCTTCGACAACGCCAAGATCGAGGTCATCTGGAACAGCGAGGTCGCCGAGCTGAAGGGCCAGGGCCAGCTGAGCGGCGTCGTCCTGCGTGACCTCGTCACGCGTGATACGCGCGAACTTGCGCTCGACGGGCTGTTCATCGCCATCGGCAACGACCCCCGGACACACCTCATCCACGGGAAGCTCGACCTGACCTCTCAGGGCACGATCGCGGTCGATGGACGATCCTCTCGCACCTCGGTCCCGGGCATCTTCGCCGCGGGCGATGTCATCGACCCCACATACCGCCAGGCCGTGACAGCCGCCGCCAGCGGTACCGTCGCCGCGCTCGATGCCGAGCACTACCTCGCCACTCTCGACGATGTCTTCCCAACGCTCGTCGACGCCGCCACGACCGCATCACCTGAGGAGAAACCATGACAACGCGGACGACCACCTCCGCCACCTTCGAAACGGACGTACTACAGGCCGACGGCCCTGTGCTCGTTGATTTCTGGGCCGAATGGTGCGGTCCATGCCGCATGGTGGCCCCCGTCCTCGACGCTATCCAATCTGCTCACGCCGACAAGATCCGCATCTTCAAGCTCAACGTCGACGAGAACCCTGACCTTGCAACGAAATACCAGATCACTTCGATCCCGGCGATGAAGGTCTTCGTCGGCGGTGAACCCGTCAAGACGATCGTGGGCGCCAAGCCTCGCCACGCTCTTGAGGCCGACCTCGCCGAGTGGATCGCCTGACCGGACCCACGCGTCCTCGGAATACCGGATCATGACGAGCGAGTCACGGTCACAGCGGACGCTACGGAGCAGTAAAGAAGGCTGTAGTGAGGGGCCGATCCGTCACGCCGCCTGACCGTTTTCGACTGGTAGGCCGCTCAGGTGCCATTCGAGCATGCCGTCCTGGAGCCGGCGAGCGGGCACTCCTTGATCGTGGAGAAGATTGACGGCCTCGTAAGCCAGGACGCAGTATGCGCCGCGACAGTAGGCGACGACTTCCTGGTCCTCGGGAAGATCACCGAGCCGTTCCGCGAGCTCGTCGAGCGGGAGTGAGCGCGCGCCGGGTACGTGGGCGAACTCGTACTCTTCCCGGGGGCGGACATCGATCACCGTCACCCGGCCGTCGGCGGCCTTGGCCAGTAGTTCCTCACGGCTGGTCTCGGCGGTCTGATCGACCGGAGCCGTCGGGTCGAGGCCGAGGTAGTCGTCGCGGGCGCGGCGAACGTCGGCGACTCGGTCCGTCGCGACGGCGCGTAACTGCTCGTAGAGGCGGATGACGTCGAGGCCGGCCACGTTGTAGTAGATCTTCGTCCCCTCGCGGCGGGTGGTGACAAGACCTGCCTGCCTGAGCACCTGCAGATGCGCGGACGCCGTGGTCAGGCCGAGGTCGGCTGCTGCGGCAAGCTTCTCGACACTGCGTTCGCCCTGGACGAGCAGGTCGAGCAGCTCCAGTCGTTTTCCGTTGCCAACGGCCTTGCCGACGCGTGCGATCTGATCGAACAGCTCGGTCTTCTTCTGACGATCCCCCATCACATCCTCCAAAATTTTGTGGAACACTGGATGTGAGCCTATTCCAGGTTCTTGTGGAACATCAGCGTACTCGCTTGGCGGCGAGTACGGGGACAGGAGTGAATACCGTGGGACAGTTCGATCTCATCCCGGTCGTCGACGAAGGTCTGGGTAACTCGACGTATCTGCTGGATGTCGGGGGCGGTCGCGCCCTGGTGATGGACCCGGAGCGCGACTTGCGGCAGGTGCGTGCCGAGGCGCAGCGGCGCGGGCTGCGCATCGCCTGGGCGATCGAGACACACATGCACGCCGACTTCATCTCGGGAGTGCGTGAGCTCGCCGCAGTGGAGGGAGCCGGTGTGCTGGCACCCGAGGTGGGCCCGCGTGGTTTCGAAGTGCACGGTCTCAGCGACGGCGATACCGTGCCGGTCGGCTCGTTCGCGTTGCAGGCGCTGCACACCCCAGGGCATTCTCCGGAGCACCTGTCGTATTTGCTGTGGGATGGGGACCGAATCGCCGGAGTGTTCACCGGAGGTTCGTTGATGGTCGGCACGGCCGGGCGTACGGACTTGGTGAGCCCAGATCAGACGGTGCCGTTGGCGCGGGCACAGTTTCACTCGTTGCAGCGGCTGATGGAGTTGCCCGACGAGACGCCGGTGTGGCCGACACACGGAGCGGGCTCGTTCTGCTCGGCGTCCTCGGGTGATCAGCGGGTGAGCACCATCGGCCGCGAGCGTGCGACGAACCCGCTGCTGCAGGTCGCTGGGGAGGAGGAGTTCGTTGACGCGTTAGTGGGCTCGATGGGGACGTTCCCGGATTACTTCCTGCGGCTGGGTGAGGTCAACGAGGCCGGGCCGGTCATCTTGGGCGAGACACCAGCGCTGACGGCCTTGGGCGCGGAAGAGGTGCGCACGGCGATCGCGGAGGGCGCGCAGGTCGTTGACGTGCGTGCAGCGGCCGATTACGCCGCCGGTCATGTGCCGGGTTCGCTGTCGATCACGCTGCGATCGGTGTTCTCCACGTGGCTCGGGTGGCTGGCAGATCCCACCCGCCCGGTCATCGTCGTGCGCAACCACGACCAGCGTGTCGAGGACATTGTCTGGGGTGCGGCCAACGTCGGTTTCGACGCTCTTGCCGGCGAGCTCGCCGGCGGTCTGCCGGCCTGGCAGGCCGCCGGACAACCGGCCGCGACCGGACGGATGGCTCGCGGTGACGAGCTCGTCGCCGACGATACTGTGCTGGATGTGCGTCAGGCGCCGGAGTTCGCCGCCGCGCACGTGCCGGGAGCGGTCAACATCGAACTCGGGGCGTTGACCGAGAGACTCGAGGAGGTCCCTGGCGGGCCGGTGCTGGTCATGTGCGGGCATGGCGAGCGTGCCATGGGGGCGGCCAGCATCCTCGAACGCGCAGGACGCACCGACGTCCGCGTCCTGGACGGCGGCCCCGAGGACTGGGTCGCCGCGACAGGCCGCCAACTGCAGGTCCCGTGATGCCGGAGAAGATGCCGCTCAGGCTCGGGCTGCGGGCCAACGCCGCACAGTTCACGCTGCTGGTCGCGATCAACGCTCTCGTGGGCGGCATGGTGGGCCAGCAGCAGACTGTGCTGCCCCTGCTGGCCGAGGATGTCTTCGGGCTGAGCGGGTACACGTTCATCTTCACCTACGTGGCTGCGTTCGGAATCACCAAAGCAATCGCGAACTACTTTGCGGGCACCTTCTCTGACCGGTACGGACGTAAGCCCGTCCTGATGGTCGGCTGGCTCTTCGCCATCCCGGTGCCGCTAATGCTGATCTGGGCGCCGGACTGGGGCTGGGTTGTGGCCGCGAACGTGCTCCTGGGCATCAACCAGGGACTGACCTGGTCAACGACCGTCGTGATGAAGATCGACCTCGTCGGCCCCAACCAGCGCGGCCTGGCGATGGGCCTTAACGAGGCCGCCGGCTACGGCGCCGTGGCCATCACCTCGCTGGCAGCCGGATACCTCGCCGAGCAGTACGGGCTACGCCCGGCGCCGTTCCTGCTCGGCCTGTCCTACACCGCACTGGCACTACTGCTCTCGGGCGTCTTCGTCCGGGAGACCCGCGGCCACGCCCTCCTCGACGCAGGCCAACATGTGGCGCGCTCCGACGGGCTGCACGACCACCTCCATGCAGACCTGACGAACCGGGAAATCCTCGCCCAGACCACTTTCAAGGAACCGGCACTGTCGTCGGCGAGCCAGGCCGGCCTGGTCAATAACCTCAACTTCGGACTGTCCTGGGGACTCTTCCCGCTCCTGTTCGCCACGGCGGATCTTCCCGTGGACCAGATCGGGCTCCTGTTCGCCATCTACCCGGCCGTATGGGGAGCCGGGCAGCTCTTCACCGGTGGCCTGTCGGATCGAATCGGACGAAAACATCTCATCACCGGCGGTATGTTCGTTCAGGCCGTCGCGCTCGCGCTCATCGCCCTCGGCGACAGCTTCGCAATGTGGGCGGCCGGCACCGCGATCCTCGGCGCGGGAACAGCCATGGTGTACCCCACCCTCCTGGCTGTCATCGGTGACGTCGCCCACCCCGCGTGGCGCGGCCGCGCCGTCGGTGTGTACCGAGTCTGGCGGGACCTCGGCTATGCCGTCGGGGCGATCGCCGGCGGCATCGTCGCTGACCTGATGGGACTGAACGCTGCGGTGTGGGCTGCTGCCGCCGTCAGCGTTGTCTCAGCCACCGGTGTTGCGGTGCGGATGTACGAAACTCATCCCCGTGTCCCTACACCACCACGGTGAGAGGCTGAAAACGCATGCACACCCCGCCAGCCCTTCCCGGCCCCATTACGGCTTTCGATGACCGAGCCGACGACTACGACCGCTGGTTCGACGAGCACCCGGACGTCTTCCAGGCCGAGCTGGGCGCCATCTCCGCCCTCCTCGACCCCGCCCGCCCCGCCGCGTCCGCGCCAGACAGGCTGGAGATCGGGGTCGGGACAGGACGCTTCGCTGCCGCCCTAGGTATCGGCTCCGGCGTAGAGCCCGCACCCCGCATGGCCGCCCTCGCCCGCCAACGCGGCATCCACGTCACGGACGCTGTCGCCGAGGCACTGCCCTTCCCCGACGACCGGTTCGCACTCACCGCGTTCATCACCTCCCTGTGCTTCGTCACCGACCCCCCTCGCGCCCTGGCCGAAGCCAGCCGGGTCACCCGGCCGGGCGGGTCGGTATTGATCGCCTATCTCAACCTGGCCAGTGCTGCCGGAGCACACTTGGCCGCCACGCAGCACGAGGACCCCTACTTCGCCCACGCCCGGCTCCGCACCACCACAGAACTGCGCGCCCTGCTCGCCGATGCCGACCTCGCCGCCGACGGCGCCCAACAGGTCATCGCCGAAGCCGGTCAGCCGCCCCGAGTATCTTCCGGCGCCGACCAGGGCTTGTTCTGCGTCCTTCGCGCCCGGGTCGCCTCAACTACGAAACCGCCTCGTTGACCCAGTCCGCCGCGACATCCTCTCGCATCTGACCGCCGCACTCAGCAGTCCTCAGCGCGACTGGTTCGTTCATCGGGAGCGCGGAGGCCATTACGGAGTTTGACACCGCGGTGGCTGAGGTGCCGCAGATCGTCGAGGGCCAGCGCCTCTTCGGTGAGCCCGACTACCTCCTTCGGGTAGTGAGCCGCGACCTCGCCGCCTACAAGCTCCTGTACGACTCCGTCCTGTCCAAGCTGCCGGGGCTCCGGGTCCCCAACTCGACCGTCGTGATGAAGGAGACCCTTCCCCGGCGTCCACTGCCCGTCCCGCCGCACAAGGCGGCGACCCCGCGCCGGGGCAGCTAGTGACCTGTCTTTGACAGAGTCTTGTTGGTTGGCCTTCGTAATAACGCGCACGGTGGCCTTCGTCCCAATCGATGGCGGGCGCGGTACGCCCAGGTCTTCTGGGACGCCGGCGGTCAGGCCTGCGGCGATCGTCGTGCCTCTGGTCCATCGCGGCGCGCGACCTTGCCGAGCCACCGAGGCTCGACTTCGGGGCTCTGTTCGCGACCGTCCAGCCAACGTCTGCGCCGATCTGCGTGCGCACCACGTCCCGAGCCGCATGATGGATCTCCACGACACGCTCCCAGATCTCAGTATCGAGCGCCGACAGGAGTAGGCGGGCGCGGGCGGTCGTCGGCTCGGCCACCCGGGCGCTCCCTCGGCGGCGTACCAGCGTGGTCATCATGCGCGAGCATATTCAGCTCGTTGCTCGTTACTCGTCGCGATCCAACACGATCCCACCGCTATGCCGCATGGCGACACCTAGCCCGGTGATTGTCCCTCCACGTCATGACTCGGTGAGTCTCGGCGCGGTCTGATCATGACTCTTGGTTCGCGAGGTCACCGTGTGACGTGCCAGGGACGCGCGGGATCAGTTGCCATCGGCGTGCCGCTGGTGCGTACCGCGTAGGTGGGGGTTCCCGGGCCGTCGATAGGGCCGAGGTAGGTGTGTCCGGTCATGCGGCACCACGCGGGTAGGTCGATCGGTGCGACAGGGTCGGTCGTGGTCAGGTGGATGACGGTGCCTGGTGGGACCTGGGCGGCTTGGTTGCGCAGAAGGATTAGCAGGCGGGCGCAGCTGAGATCGCTGCCGTCGAGGTGGTCGATGCGCGGTCCTTGGGTGGCGCTCATGCTGCGTCTTCGGTGGTGACGGGGAGCTGTGCGGTGTCCCGTTCTGCCAGGCTATCGGCGAGTCGTCGCGCACCGTCTTGTCCGTCTCGGTGTGCGATCGTCCGGTTGGTTGCTCGGCGACGAAACTCATCCATCGGCATGGTGCTCCGATCACTTCCCATCGATGGGGACAACAGACGCCGGTTCCGTTCCACTGGCTGCGGTAGGTCGTCGGTCACGGGCCTGGTTCTTCCCCCATGTCACGGCCTGGATGTCAGTCGGTTGGTTGCGAGGGGGCTGGTTGGTGGGGCGCCTGGGGTAAGTCTCGTACATCCGCACAGCGACGGTGGTGCCGGAGATGAGTGGTGGCGCCCCTGCGGCCGAGGCGGCTGCGGACATGCCCAGAGCTAGAACGGCGTCTGGAAGGAGTTCACTGGGCCGCGGGGGGCTGTGGCAGTGGGCAGCTTTGTTCGCGGCGTATGCGGAGCACGAGCGCGATGAGCAGCAACGCTATTGACCCGGTGGCGAGGAAGGGCTGGATGGGTTCGAACATCTGTAGGGCGCCGGTGTAGCCGAGCGCGAGGAGCACTAGCTTGTTGCATACCGGGCAGCCCACGGCGAAGAAGGCTGTGATCGCGCCGATCGTGCCGAGGGAGCCGCTGCGAGTGCGGGCTTGGCCGTCTTTGCGGGCGACGTAGGTTGCAGCGACCAATCCAGCGAGCAAGCTGGTGACGACCAAGACCGGCCACGCCCAGGGCGTGGGAGGGATCTCACGGGTGAACCAGGGGGTGGAAATGAGCGCGGTGGGGATCGCGACCACGATGATGGTGGCCGCTGCGGTGAGCACGGCGAACCACCAGCGCCGCGGGGGCCAGGTGCGCAGTTCGCTGAAGGTGCTGCGGCGGGTGGAGCGGTCGGTTGTCTGGGTCATCTGTCACATCCCCGGGCGTGTAGGGCGGGTCAGAGGTGTTCGGGCAGGTCGGGGTCGTGGCGGAGGGTGACGGGGTGTTCGGCGCCGTGGTCGAGGGTGTGTCCGATCGTGCAGAGTCTGTCGATGGCTCGTTCGGCTCGCTCGGTGAGCACGGTGATCTTTTCCTCGTCGAGTGCGCTCATGTTGGTGCGGATGGTCGCGGCGATCAGGTCGTAGCGCTGGCCGTCGTCGGTCTTTCGCGGGGTGACGTCGACGATCGCGGCGAAGTCCTCGCCGAGGCGGCCGGCGAGGGTGTGGTCGGTGGAGAGGAGACCGCAGGCGGCCAGCGCGAGGGCGAGTAGCTCCCCGGGAGCGAGCGCGTCGTCGGCGTCGGTGCCGCCGATGCAGACTTCTCCGCCGCGGGCGTTGCGTCCGATGTAGGTCTTGGGTCCGGTGCGTTCGATGTGCAGGGGCGTGGGCGGGGTGTTCATGGGGGGGCCGTCTCCGTTCTGATTGCGGGGGTCAGTTCATGGTGGTGAGCAGCGGCGGGTGACCGGTGGTGTCCGCGAAGGTGCGGAAGCCCTTCCAGGTCAGCCCGATGCTCTCGGTGTGGGTCATGGGGTGGAAGTTGACCTGGGCGGCGCCTTCGAGGCGCTCGTCGACGACGAGGGCGATCTGTGGTGCGGTGTCGTGTCGCAGCGCCAGCGGGGTCGCGGTGCCGGGGGTGACGTGCAGCAGCTCGGCCATCACGTGCGCGGCGGCGAATCCGAGCCGGCCGCGCGCATCGATGCGGGTGTGCAGGGTCTTCAGGTCGATCTCGGTGTCTTCGTGTGCGGTGACGAAGAACAGGTTGCCCTTCTTGTCTTTGAGGAGGAGGTTCTTGGTGAACACCCCTGGCAGGTCCCCACGCAGCCGCTTGCCCTCGTCGATGCTCGTGTGCGCCGGATACGGCACGATGGGGGCGACGATCCCGATGCCCGCCAGGTAGGTCAGCAGTGCTTCGCGTTCGGCGGTCTCGTCGATGGTGGCGGTGTCGGTCATCAGCGGGTCACCTCGTCGAGGGCCTGGGTCAGGTCGGCGATGAGGTCGACGGTGTCTTCCAGGCCGACCGAGAGACGGATCATCGAGTCAGTGATGCCGCGGCGCTCACGTTCGGCAGGGCTCAGGCCGTGATGGGTCGTGGTCACCGGTTGCGTTGCGAGGGATTCGGCGCCGCCGAGGCTGGGCGCGAGCGCGAAGAGGTTCAACCGGTCCGCGACGCGGCTGCTGGTCTTGCCATCGGCGTCGACCTCGATCGTGATGATGCCGCCGAATCCATGCATCTGCGACACGGCCAGCTCGTGCCCCGGAAAAGAGGGAAGGCCTGGGTAGAGAACGCGGTTCACGCGGGCGTCTGCTTCCATCGCCTCAGCGATCGCCTGCGCGGACGCATTCTGTGCGTTCACCCTGATGGTGAGAGTGCGCAGGCTCCGGGCCAGCAGTGCGGCAGGTTCCGGGGCGATCGTGGTGCCGAGGTTCTTGCGCCACGCCCACACCGGGGTGATGAGCTCCGCTGCTCCAAGGAGGAACCCGGCAGTGACGTCGGAGTGCCCGCCCAGATACTTGGTCGCGGAGTAGACCACAATGTCGGCGCCGAGGTCGAGGGGGCGCTGGTTGACCGGTGAGGCGAAGGTGTTGTCGATCGCGACGAGCGCACCGTAACGGTGGGCCAGGTCACTGATCGCGGCGATGTCGAAGATCTCCAGGCCCGGGTTGGTGGGGGTTTCGAAGAACACCAGTCGGGCACCGGCCTCCAGGAGCGACTCAAGCTGGTCGAGCTCGCTGCCCAGTAGGAATGTGGTCTCGATGCCCAGCAGCGGGAGCTGATCGGCCAGCAGCTCAAGGGTGCCGCCGTAGGCGTCGCCCAGACACACGATCCCGTCGCGCCCGTACTGGGCGAACACCGCCATCTCGGCGGCCATCCCGGAGCAGAACGCCAAGGCGGCTGGGGCACCCTCGATGGCGGCCATGGTTTCTTCCAGCGCGAACGTTGTCGGGTTCATCCCGTACCGGGTGTACAGAGCCCCGGGAGTGTGGCCGTCGACTACGTCCAGCAGCGCCGCGGTGTTCTCGAACGCGAACGTGGTCGTGTTGTAGGTGGGCAGGTGCGGCGCACCATGGGCATCCTTCAAGGTGGTGCCGTGGATGGACCGGGTCGACTGGCCCGGGGCGTGTGGCGTGGGGGTGTTGCTCATGACGGGGAGTGGCCTTCCTCATGTGATGTTGACGCCGTTGATGACGTCAGCGCCGTGGTGGTTGGTTTCGTACGGGGTTCGGCGGGGTCGGATGTCCGAGTGCGGTGGCTTCGCCACCACCACAGGAGGGCGCCGATCACGGTGATCAGGACCGCGACGGCGAGGATGACGAGGTTGGAGGTGCTCTGCCCGAGCCGGGCGACCCCGGTTTCGAGCTCATATTGCACGGCGATCGGCAAGATCCCGCCGCCTTCGGGGTCGCGAGCGACCACGAACAGCAGCGCACCGAGGATGATGGAGAGCAGGCCGGAGATGAGTGCATGCCAGCTATTGCGCCACCGCCTGATCGTCAGTGTGCGAGGCGTCAGCGCGGCGCGGAGCGTGCCGGACCATCGTTTCCAGGCCAGAGCGAGCAGCAGCAGAGGCAATGCCATCCCCGCGGCGTATACGGCCAGCAGCACGCCTCCGTAGACCGGGTTCGCTCCCACAGCGGCGATCATCAGCACCGACCCAAGGATTGGGCCGGTGCACACCCCGGCCACACCGTAGGCGGTGCCCAGTACATAGACCGTCCATGCCCGGCCGGTGTCCGCGCCCTGGCCGGTGCGAGAGAGCCCCGGCAGAGGGACTCCGGCGACCTGTATGAGGCCGAACACGACCACAACTGTCGCGACCACGCTCAGCAGCACGCCGCGGTTCTGGTTCAAAAACGCGCCCGCGGTACCGGCGAACACCCCCAATGGAACCAGCGTGGTGATCAGCCCGAGGTAGAACACCCCGGTGCGTGCCACCAGGGTCGCCGGATGGGAGAAGGCGTACGCGAAAAACGCCGGCAGCAGCATCACCGAGCACGGCGACAGTAGGCTGAGCAGCCCGCCGAGGAACGATCCGAGGTAGCCGATGTCCATCACTGACTGGTTTCCTCTTCGAGTTGGGCATCGATGATCTGTCGGAACACCTCGATGGGTTGTGCCCCCTGGATCACCTGCTCACCGACCACGAACGTCGGCGTGGAGGTCACACCGAGCGCCCGGGACTGGCTGCCCTCCTGCTCGACGGCTGCGGCAAGCTCGGGGTCGTCCAGCCCGGTTTCGAACGCGGCGAGATCGAGGCCGTCGACCTCGCCTGCGAGGGCGAGAAGCCGGTCGCGGCTAAAGTCACCGTCCCCGGTGTAGGTGTGGGCGTAGAGCACTTCGTAGAACTGCCAGAACAGGTCCTGCTGTGCTGCGGCGCGTCCGGCGATAGCGGTACTCACGGAGCTCTCGCTGAGGATCGGAGTGTCCCGCCACTCCATGCGTACGTGCCCGGCGTCGATGTACTCCTCGATCAGGGTCGGGAGCGTCTCCTCGGCGAACGCACCGCAGTACTTACACGTGAAATCGGCGTACTCGATGATCACCACAGGCGCATCCACAGCCCCCATGGCGAACGGGTCGGCGTCATCTCGACGCGCCAGATCAGCCAGAGCGTTGGACTCCGCGGACGGTGACGCCGTTGTCGCGGGGTCTTCGTTGGCGGCGGTGGTGTTCTGCGTGTTCGATCCGATCACGGTTCCAATGCCCAACGCGAGCACGACTGCGGCGATCACTGCGGCAATCTTCCAGGGGAAGGCCCGGCGGGGTGTGGTAGACGTAGCGATACTGATACTCCTTGTTCAACAGACGGCGCACGCACTGCGCCCGGGTGCCCATGGGGCGATATTCCGCGTAGTTTCGGGGGTCGATGCAGGCTGCGGGGTTCACGCGATGCTGAGCGTGACCCCCTTGGTCGCACGCCACTCCACGACACCCTCATCCATGGCTCTCGCGTCCACCCCGCGCTCCCGCAGCCAAGCGGCGGCCTCACGGGCCATACGACACAGCTCCCCGCGGCAGTACACGACCACCTCAGCCCCGTCTGGCAGCTCGCGATACCTCTCCTCAAGCTCGTCCTGCGGCATCGAGATCGCCGCCGGGAAGTGCGCCGCCTCGTACTCCTGGCGAGGTCGCACATCGATGACCACCATCGCCGAGGTCACCGCCGACGGGTCGATTCCCGGGGCCTGCGCCTCCGAGTACCCCATGTAGTCGTCCAGCGCCTGACGCAGCTGCGGGTAGCGCGTCAAGGCGACACGCTTGGCCGCCGTGTACAGCTCGGCAACATCGTCACCGGCTAACTGGTACAAGACGCTCGTGCGCTCCCGGCGAGCCCGAACCAGACCGGCACGCTTCAGCGTCTGTAAATGCGCCGACGTGCTCGTCAAGCCCATCCCCGCCATCCGGGCGAGGGTCTCGACACTGTGCTCGCCCTGGGCCATCAGCTCCATGAGCTCCAGGCGGCGACCATTGCCGAGGGCCTTCACCACCGCGGCAAAAGAGTCGAAAACGGACTCCTTGCCACCAGACTCGCTATTCCATGCATCCATGGAACACAATGCTAGCATTGCGGAGGAGAGGGCTTCGCTGTGAGCGCGACGCATCGCATGGCCTGAGCGGAACAGCACTTGCCCACTGGCCTGTCGGTCACTGCCGGTGTTGACCGCAGGCGGGCCGGGTGCATTTGGAGAGGCCAGGATGAGCGAACAGAAACCGATCTACCTTGACCACAACGGGACCACCCCGGTGGACCGCGAGGTGGCAGAAGCAATGTGGCCATATCTGACAGAGGTGTATGGCAACCCGTCCAGCACTACGCCCCAGGGACTGCAGGCGCGGCGTGCGGTAGAAGATGCGCGCGAGCAGGTCGCCGCGCTCCTCGCGGCCCATCCTGATGAGATCGTCTTCACCTCCGGTGGCACCGAGGCGAACAACCTCGCCATCCGCGGCGCCGCGGCTCAGGCCGCGACCCCGGTAATGGTCACCTCGGCGATGGAACACCCCGCCACGATCGCTCCAGTGGCACACCTACGTCGACAACACGGATGGCGCGTGCATGAGCTGCCCGTGGATCACGTCACGCGGATCGTTCTAGACCAATGGCCGGCCGGGCCGATCGGACTGGGCACACTGATTCTGGCCCACAACGAGACCGGCACGATTCAGCCGATGCAAGATTTCGCCGAGACCGTCCATGCACACGGTGGTCTCGTGCACGCCGATGCTGCGCAGGCGGTCGGGAAGATTCCCGTGCAGGTCGACGACTTACATGTGGACCTGCTCAGCGTGGCCGGGCACAAGCTCTACGCCCCCAAAGGCATCGGTGCTCTCTACGTGCGCCGCGGAACATCCCTCTCGCCGGTGCTGCTCGGCGCTGGACAAGAACGAGGAATCCGGCCGGGCACGGAGAACGTCGCCGGAATCGTCGGCCTGGGTGCCGCCGCCGAGGCTGCCGGGCGACTGCTGGCCACCGAACCGGGCCGGCAGTCAGAACTTCGGGAACACCTGTGGCGCCGGCTGAGCGCGCGTATCCCTCACCTGGTCCGGATCACGCCAACCGAGAATGCGCTGCCGAACACGCTGATGGTCGCCGTCCCCGGACGGCTCGGCGCCGACATCCTTGACGCGGCCCCTGCCGTGGCCGCATCAACCGGCAGCGCTTGCCACGCCGGAACACACACCCCATCCGCGTCGCTGATGGCAGCAGGCCTCAGCGAGAACGTAGCGCTCGGCGCACTACGCCTAACTCTCGGGCGATCCACCTCCACAGCAGACATCGAGACCGCGGCCGACACCTTGATTCGAGCCATAGCCGCCGAACGCCAGACGGCATGACCACTTGATGTTCTAGGCGGCCGCACCTTGCCTCGCGCAAATCATGGATTGCAACTGAGACCCCATTCGTCAACCGGATAAGCCACGAAGGTGTCGATGCGCATGATGAGCGCCAGCGACGGCTACGAGTACCTACCGCGCACGATCGCCGCGGGTGATGGTGACCGGTCGCTCTCGACCGCGCGGCCTGGCATTACACGGAAGAGGGTACCCCGCCAAGACGCAGGGAACGTCCTCTTCGATGACGGCTGGGTTCACCTGGGTGTCGAGAGCTCGTGCCGGCGACGGCTCGGGTGGGCGGAGAGGGGATGGTGGTGGCGGAGCGGATGGTGCTTGTGCTGGACGAGGGCGAGCGTGCCGCGATCGCTCGTGATTTGCTCCGCTACGGGGCCTACCGGCAGCGGGTCGCTGACGATCTCGTGGACGCGCATGTCCTCCCGGAGCCCGGCGAGCCGGACCCGCCGGGGATCACGCCGCAGGTCGTGGCGATGACCGAGTCGCATGTGGCTGCGGCTAAGGACTGCGAGGATTTGGCTGCCGCATTCGAGAGCGACGACCTGGTACCGCTCACGCCCCTGACATCCGTCTCATCGAGGATGCCTTGGATGAGGCGTACCCTGATGATCTTCCGCCGGAGGTGGCGCGCACTGCGATGTTCTGCCGCGTCGTGTACCGTCGCCTGGACGATGCCGACAGCCCTGGTGATGTGGTTGCGGTCAGCATGGAGCCGCAACCTGCTGCGACGGAACGGTATGTGCTCGGCATGATGCACCGGCTGAGCGAGGCGAACGCGGCACTCAGCACGCAACTCGCAGAGTTGCGCCAGAACCTGGAGTCGCTGAACGTACGCCTTCAAGCGCAACAGCGCGAGATCGTGCAACTGCGTGGTCAGGGCGGGAAACGCCGGCGGCTCCCGAACCCGTTCACCTCGGCGTTCGAGCCCACCAGCCCGGCCCGGCGACGGCCCGAGACCGAGCGAGGACGCTCACTGCAACCGGCCCGCGGAGGGTCGGGTGCGCCCCGGCATCAGTGGTCGGGCGGTTCACCTGGTCTGCATGACGGTCTCGATGCGGGTGATGAGCGCGGGCGATGGGTACAAGTACCTGCTGCGCACGATCGCTGCCGCTGACGGCGACCGTTCCCTCTCGACCCCGCTGACGAGGTATTACGCGGAGGAGGGAACACCACCCGGCTTTTGGATGGGGTCGGCCCTGCGCGGCCTCGGTGACGGGCGGATCGGGGCTGGGGATGTGGTGTCGGAGGCGCAGTTGCAGTTGCTGATCGGGATGGGCCGCGACCCCATCAGCGGCGAGCCGCTGGGCCGTGCGTTCCCGAAGTACGTGTCGGTCGCGGATCGGATCGACAAGCGCGTCGCCGGCCTCGACCCGGCGTTGGGGATGGGCGAGCGTGCCGAGCAGGTCGCCCGGATCGAGGCGGAGGAGACCGAGCGTGGGGGCCGGAGGGCGGTCGCAGGGTTCGATTACACGTTCTCGGTGCCGAAGTCAGTGTCGGTGCTGTGGGGTGTGGCGGATGCGGGCACGCAGGCGCTGATCGCCCAGGCCCATCATGAGGCGGTGGCGCAGGTGCTGGCGTTCATGGAGCGGGAGGTCGCCGCGACCCGCTCCGGGTACACCGCTGTCGACGGCGCGGTCGCGCAGGTCGATGTCACCGGGCTGGTGGCGACGGCGTTCGATCACTACGACAGCCGCTCCACCGACCCGCAACTCCACACCCATGTGATCGTCTCGAACAAGGTGCAGACTGTGCTGGACGGCAAGTGGCGGTCGCTGGACGGGCGGCCGATGCACGCCGCGGTGGTCGCGATCTCGGAGCATTACAACGCGGTTCTGGCCGACCGCCTCACCGCCATGCTCGGTCTGGGCTGGGAGAGGCGGGACCGGGGCCGGGACCGGAACCCGGCGTGGGAGATCACCGGGGTGGGTGAGGAGTTGATCGCGGAGTTCTCAACCCGCTCGCACGACATCGACGCCGAGACCGACCGGCTGATCGACGCCTATGTGACCGAGCACGGGCGCCGGCCGTCGGCGCGGACGATCCTCCGGCTGCGCGCCCAGGCGACGCTGGTGACGCGGCCGGACAAGCAGGTGCACTCGCTGGCCGATCTCACGACCGAGTGGCGCGAACGCGCCACCACAGTGTTGGGCGAGGACGCCACCGCCTGGGCGCGCGGCATCGCCCAAGCCCAGGCGGCCCACGCTTTGCGGGCCGATGACGTGCCCTTGGAGACGATCACCGAACTCGGGCAGCAGGTGGTGGCGATGGTGGGTGAGAAGCGGTCGACGTGGCGACGCTGGAACCTGCACGCCGAAGCTTCCCGGCAGTCGATGGGCTGGCGGTTCGCGACCGTCGCCGACCGGGAAGCGGTCGTGGGGATGATCGCCGACGCCGCCGAACAGGCTTCGCTACGCCTCACCCCGCCACAGCTCGCCTCCAGTCCGGCCGCGTTTCGCCGCCCGGACGGCACGAGCGTGTTCCGCCCGAAGCACTCGACCGTGTTCTCCTCAACGCTCCTGTTGGAGGCCGAAGACCGCCTCCTGAATCTCGCCGCCACGACCACCGGCCCGACAGTAAACGTAGCCGTGGTCGAGAGGATCACCGGCAGGCCGGATCAGCAGGGCCGGATGCTCGGCCCGGACCAGGTCGACGCGCTGACGAAGGTCGCCGTCTCCGGGCGGGTGCTCGATGTGCTGGTCGGGCCCGCCGGGGCCGGGAAGACCACAGCTATGTCGGCGTTGCGGCGGGCGTGGGAGAAACAGCACGGCACCGGCAGCGTGGTCGGGATGGCGCCCTCGGCAGTCGCCGCCGAAGTGCTCGGTGACGACCTCGGGATCGCGACGGAAAACACGGCGAAGTGGTGGCAGAACCACCTCATGTACGGCGAGACGTTCCAGGCAGGCCAACTGGTCATCATCGACGAGGCCTCCCTGTCCGGCACCCTGTCGCTGGACCGGATCACCGCCCTCGCCAGTGATGCGGGGGCGAAGGTGCTGCTGGTCGGCGACTACGGCCAGCTCCAATCGGTCGATGCCGGCGGCGCGTTCGGGATGCTCGTGGCCGACCGCCGTGGCGACACCCCGGAGCTGGCCGAGGTGCATCGTTTCGTGCAGGAGTGGGAGAAGACCGCCTCCCTCAATCTGCGACACGGCCGCACTCGCGTCATCGACACCTACCTCGCCCAGGGCCGCATCAGTGACGGCGACGCGGAGGCGATGATCGATGCCGCCTATGCCGCGTGGCGGGCCGACCGCGATGCGGGGCGGGCGTCGGTGCTGATCGCCGAGACACGGGAGGATGTGACCGCGCTCAACGCCCGCGCCCGCGCCGACCTGATCCTCGAAGGCCGCATCACCCCGTCCCGCGAGGTCGCTCTGGCCGAAGGCACCCGAGCGGGCGTCGGAGACACGATCATCACCCGCCGCAACGACCGCCGCCTGCGCACCGGCACCGGGCGGGACTGGGTGCGCAACGGGGCCACCTGGCAGGTCACCGATGTGCGAGAGGACGGGTCGATCACGATCCGCAAACCCGGCCGCCAGTTCGGGGCGATCGTGCTCCCGGCCGACTACGTGGCCGAGCAGGTCGACCTCGGCTACGCCGTCACCGCCCACCGCGCCCAGGGCGTCACCACCGATACCGCGCACGTGCTGGTCGCACCGACGACGACGCGGGAGAACTTCTACGTCGGCATGACCCGTGGCCGGGAGGCGAATCGTGCCTACGTGATCCTCGACCGGCCCGACGACCACGCCGCCCCGCACCCCTCGGACAACGAGGAGGCCACGGGCCGCTCGGTGCTGTTCGGGGTGGTGCAGCACTCCGGGGCGGAGGAATCCGCGCATGAGGCCATCACCTCCGAGCAGGAGCAGTGGGGGTCGATCGCGCAGCTCGTCGCCGAGTACGAGACCATCGCCGCAGCCGCCCAGCACGACCGCTGGGCCACCCTCATCCGCGCCAGCGGGCTCACCACCGAACAAGCCAACGCCACCCTCGCCTCCGAAGCTTTCGGAGCCCTGATCGCGGAGCTGCGGCGGGCCGAGGCCAACCACCACGACCTCGACACCCTCTTCCCGCGGCTGGTCGCCGCCCGCGGGTTCGAGGATGCTGACGACATCGCGAAAGTGATGCACTATCGCGTGGCTCGCGCCACCACCGGGCCGGCGGGGTCGGGGCGGACGAGGAAGGTGCCGGCGTTGATCGTCGGGCTCATCCCGCACGCCCGCGGCCGGCTCGCCCCCGACATGCGCCAAGCCCTCACCGAGCGCCGCGAGTTGATCGAGGCCCGCGCCGATGCGATCCTCGACACCGCCCGCCAGGCGGCCGAGCCCTGGACGACCCTGCTCGGCAATCCGTCGGCGGATGAGCGCGGCGCGGCCCGGTGGCGGCGTGACGCCCGGACCGTGGCCGCCTACCGCGACCGGTACGGCATCACCGACGACGCCCCGCTCGGCCCGGGCCCGGTGGGCACATCGCAGAAGATCGACCACGCCCACGCCGCCACGGCCCTACGACGCCTCACCCCACGCCCCTCGGGACGGGACGAGGCGCGGCGGCCTCCGGTCGGCGTGGATCGGCACGGGCCGTCGCTCTAGTCTTCGACTTCTGGTAGCGGGTTGATGACGTGGAGATGGGTGAGGCCTCCCTGGTTCACGCAGTCCTCAGCCAGCTCGTACACCTGTCGATGGAAATCGGCCGCGGAGGCCGATGCTCTGACAGTCGATCGTATCGATGTAAAGGCCCGGAGCGGGGTGGAGACCCCGTCGTAGGTGAAGCCGGAACCGTCGACTGTCAGGATGCTCAATGGCTGCTCGCCGGCCCACTCGACGCCGACCCGCACGTCATATTCGTCGTGATGCAGCGCTTGGGCATTCGCGTGCACGAGGGCCATGAAGTCCGCCACGGCAGATTCGATTCCACGCCCCTCGACCTGCCAGCCCTCGAAGTATCCATCAGCGCTCATGCGGTGGCCGCCGACGGCTGCGGCCAGAGAGACCGACCCGTCATGATGCACGCTGGCCCATGCTTCCCTCCAGATCGACCGGTCACCTGTGGCGGTGTTCGGTGCGACCCAGCGACGCAGTCCAGGGCGAGGATTCACGTGCTCGACGTTCTCCAGCGGATGGACGCCGGTGTTCTTCGAGAACGAGAGCGTGGTCGTCCGAGCCGCTTTGAAAGCCTCTCGTGCCTCGTCCCGGGTCAGTCGCGTCAGGGCTCCGGGGATACGCGGATGAGCCACCGCGACCAGCCACGCTCGTTTGTCTACGTCGCGGCCCTCCGCAGCTTCCGCGAACAGCGTGTCCACGGCCTCTGTCGCGCGGCGTCGTTCATCGAATCGCGCTCGATACATGACCTCGATCTGGCGCTCTTTCATCCACACCGTATCGGAGTCGTTCCGGACGGGAGCGCCAAAGAAATCGTTCTTGTAGATCAGGTGCGGTCCGTCCACGCTTGCGGGGATGACCACAGCAACCGCGCGGCAATCGGCGCCGAGCCGGTGAATGTCGAGCCCGAATACGGGCGGGGTGATCGCGGTGACCGCTACGCTCCGATAGGCGCGCTCGTGCCCTTCGGTGAACTCTCCGGTATCGCTCCGCCCCGTCGCCGCCTTCTCCCGTTCTTCGACGCCGTAGACGATCATCCCGCCGCCACTGTTCGCCATCGCCGCGATGTCCTTGGGCACATCGGTCTGCGCAAGGTTCTTGATCGGCGGGAGTTCAGACTTCCAATCCAAGTCGTCGCGCTCCGTCACACCCGCTGTCACCGCGTCGGTCAGGATCTGATCCGTCAGAGGGCTCGGCGGCAGCCCGAGCGCGCGGTGCAACGGTGTGAAGTTCATGCCTCTAGCGTACTGAGACGCGCCGGCCCCACGCCTGACTTCCATCGACGCTGCGACCGCGACAGCCCGAGTAGCCCCATCGAAAGATCAAGGCCGCACAGGCCGTGCGCTCGTGGTCAGAGGGTCGGGGTGTCGGTGCTGCGCTGTTGTGGTGGTGCCGCCCGGAACCGCGACGGGTGCAGGGAACCGGTTGGCGCTTCGTTCAGTGCTTCGGTCATGTGCAGCAAGTTGATGATCTGGCTGGCATCGGTGACGAGCTCGCCGCGGCGTTCCTGCAAGAGCCGGTGCGGGCCGGTGCTGGTCGCGCTGGTCACCGGACCCGGAACCGCTCCGACCCGCCGGCCCAGATCATGGGCCTGCTCAGCCAGCCGCATCACGCCCGAACGTGCGCCGGCTTCGACCAGGATGGTGACGTTCGACAGGGCGGCCATCAGCCGGCCGCGTGCCTGGAATCTGTGCCGGGAGGGTGTCTCTCCCGGCGGGACTTCGCTCACGACGAGTCCGACGTCGGCGACCTGATCCAGCAGGTCACGGTTCCCTGCCGGGTATGGCCGGTCCACGCCGCCGGCGAGCACCGCGATCGTGCTCCCTCCGCTGGCCAGGGCCGCGCGATTCGCTGCCGCCTCGATCCCATACGACCCGCCGCCGACGACCACACGATCATCCCTGGCGAAGTCCGCGGCGAACTCCCCGGCGACCAGCTCCCCGTAGGAGGTTGAGGCGCGGGAACCGACGATGGCGACGAAGTCGAGGAGCGGGCGAGACAGGAACGAGTCCGCGCCCCCGTCCACAACACATACGGTGCCCGCGCCCCGAGGACATCCAGCGATCCCGGCCACGACGTGTCGGCGGGGATCACCGTGCCGATCCCCGCCGCCTCCGCCTGCCGCACCCGGTCGACCAGCACCTCCGGTCGCGTCGCAGCGGTGAGGCGGTCGCGCCAGGCCAGCGCGTCGGCACGGTTCATCCCTGGCACCGCTGCACGGTCGTCCTCGATCAGGCGGAGGGTCTCGACGCCGCCGACCCGACCCAGCACCCGACCCGTGGCCGGATCGTCGGGTTCGGCGATCATCGACAGCACCATCCGCGCCTGCCGCTCGCCCTGTACCTGCTCTGCCAGCCTCACCATGATCGCTGTCCCTTCCCGGCCCTGTCTCTCGTCGGCAAGGTGCGCACCTCCCTCTCGGCAGCAGGAGGGGCGAGGGGTTCCGTCTGTCCCCGGTCGGGCGTATCGTGGGTGTAGAGGCAGGTTCTCAACTCTGCGGGTCCTTCGGGACAGCCCTTTCGGGCACTCACTACACGTACTGCCTCCCTAGCGATACGTGTCTTGGAGGCCCGTCATGTTCCGACTCATCTGGATCGCCAGCATCCACATCCGCATCTTCATGCGCCGCTGGATGCCCACCAACCGCGTGCTCGACAAGGTCCGCACCCGCAAAGGACTCAAGTGGGGCGTGCCGGCGGTGCTGCTCGCGATCCCGTACCTCTACCTTGCCAGCCTGCTGGCCATCATCGTCCGCGACGGCGGCCCCGGCTGGCTCAACATCTTCGTCCTCATCAGCATGTGGTCGGCGTTGAAGATGCTCTGGATCGGCCCCATCAGCCTGATCCTGCTCGCCCGCGCCCGCCTCCGCGAGCACGCCCAGCGTCGCGCCGAGCACCGAGAAGGCAAGGCGAACAAGGGGAAGGTCTTCGGGCAGGTTCCGGTGCTGGCCGGAGATGCATCATGACCAAGGCGATCCTCTACCTGCGCAGCGCGACCGGGAGCCGGGAGCAGACAGACCGGCAGGAGGATACCTACCGCGAATACCTGCAAGAACGCGGCCTGTTCGATGCCGGTACGTTTACCGAATCGGGGCAGCCCCACGATCGGCTCACCGACCTCATCGACACGGCCACCAAAGCCGGGATAACTGAGGTGGTCGTCGCCGACCTCTCCCGTCTGGGAAGCCGACCGCAGGCATCGATGCGCAACCTCAACGCGCTCAAAGGCGCCGGCCTGACCCTCCACGCCGCCACCGGCACCCTCAGCGGCCCGTCCTGGAGGAGTGCATCGTAGCCACGATGTTCGAGTTCGCTGCCGCAGACGCCCGCCACTTTCTCGAGAAGCACGGCACCGGCAGCTGAGACCCGCCCAGGACAACAGTTCGCGCCTGCCACCCACGCGGGGACATGCGCGAACTCATGTCTGCCGCTCAGACGGGCACCTTGCGGCGTCGCCCCGTGGTCGGATGGTCACCACCCCTCCTTGACCAGAGCACGGCGGTAATGTCGGTGCGGCGACGTAGAATAGTTACATGGGTGTAGTTCCTGCAAGTTCGACGGGAGCCGGAGAAGAGAACCTCTCTGGCATAGTCAGCACGCCCGCCCGACAGGACCATCCATCCACGACAACTGAGCCACCCACCCCATCCTTCGATCGCTTCCAGGTCCTCGCCCTCGATGGCGGAGGAGCCAAAGCACTGTTCACCGCTCACGTCCTCGCGCGGATGGAACAGGATCTCGGTGTCAGCATCAACGACTCGTTCGATCTGATTGCCGGGACATCGGCAGGCGGGATCGTCGCGCTCGGGCTAGGCTCCGGTCTCACCCCGAGCGAGATCGTCGGGCACTACGAAGAACTCGTCAACGCAGTCTTCCCGGCCGCACGTCGGCGACTCTGGCGGCGACCACGTCAACTCACTGCACCCATCTACGACGCCGACGCGCTGCGCGCCGCCCTAACGAAGGTGCTCGGCGACCGGCTGCTCGGGCACAGCGCGAAACGGCTAGTCATCCCGGCGTGGGACGTGCAACGCGGCTCCGTTCACGTATTCAAGACGCCACACCACACTCGGCTCACACGGGATTGGCGCATCCCGATGGTGGACATCGCGATGGCAACCTCGGCAGCACCCCTGTACTTCCCAGCCGCACGCGTCGATGGACACCGGCTCATCGACGGCGGCGTGTGGGCGAATAACCCTTCAGTCGTCGCGATCGCCGAGGCCGTGAGCATGCTCGATGTGCCACTGGCCTCAATCAGGGTGCTCAACGTAGGCACCATCGACCAGCTCACGAACCACCCCAAGCGCCTCGACCGCGGTGGGCTGCTCAACTGGGCGAAGCCAATCGCGCCCCTCATCCTCAACGCCGGAAGCCGAGGCGGGCAAGGCATCGCTGAACATCTGATCGGCAAAGATGCCTACACGAGATTCGACGCACGAGTCCCCGGCGACCTCTACGCACTCGACTCAGCAGACCCAAAAGACCTCGCCGGTCTCGCCGCGTCCGCGAGTCGCGAACTCAGCCCCATCTATACAGAGCGATTCACAGGTCATCGCGCAGCCGAGTACAAGCCGTTGATCGGAGACCGACACCGCGGCGGTCCGACCAGCACGTCAACCACGGAGGTCCCCGATGAAGCTCACTGACTACTTCAACGTCCTACTCACGGACACCGTCAATCTTGGCCAGGTGAAGCTCGACTCGCTCGACTCACGCGTCGAGACGGTCTACAAGGCGTTGAAGGCCGACGAACAGATCGGACACCTCATCCTCGGCAAGACGCCCCAGGGATCGTGGGCTCACAAGACCATCATCAACCCCGTCGGCGACAAAGAGTTCGACGCGGACTTCATGCTCGACATGAGCGAGAACCCAGACTGGGCCGACGATCCCAGGAAGTACATCGAAGAGGTCTACGCAGCTCTGCACCGCCACAGCACCTACCGGGACATGCCGCACTCACGCAAGTGCCGCTGCGTCCGACTCGTCTACGCAAACTCCATGCACCTCGACATCGTGCCGCACCTCACCCTCGCCGACGGACGCGAAGTGATCGTCAACCGGGACAATAACGACTGGGAGCTGACCGACCCCCAGGGCTTCACCGACTGGATGAGGAACAAGGACGCTCTCGCGAAGGGCAACCTCCGCAAAGTTATCCGCCTGATGAAGTACCTGCGTGACCACAAAAACTCCTTCACCGGCACCCGGTCGATCCTCCTGACGACCATGCTCGGCGAGCAGGTCACCGAGCTACGCACGCTGCTTGACCCCAACTACTACGGCGACGTCCCGACCACCCTCCTGCATCTCGTGCAGGACCTCGACACCTGGCTTCAGGCGCGCCCGACGAAGCCGTCCATTCCGGACCCGTCTGGGTCCGGGGTCACGTTCGATCACCGGTGGGAGCAGTCCACCTATAGCTACTTCCGGGACCGTATCCACGTCCACGCCGCCGAAATTGAGGAAGCATACGAGGAGAAGAACAAGGAACGCAGCATCGAGCTGTGGCAGGGCATCTTCGGTGACGGCTTCAAGGCGCCGGCCACTTCGTCCAGCAGCGCGAAGTTCCCGGCGGCAGCCCCAGCCGCCGCTTCCACTGTGGGGCGTTCTGGCCGTGCGGGATGAGCCGCCGCAACCGGGCCACGCTTTCGGCCTGGCAGGAGCAACTCGTTGGCGAGCTGAGGGCGCTCGCCAGGGAGCGTCCCAACGACGTGCGGATCGTTCAGCCACCCCAGCTCGACCCCGACGGCGACGCCAACCTCCGAATCCGGCTCCACACCGCCGACATCTCGCACTGCCCCGGTGGACTCGAGCTTGGAGACAACGAGGAGTTCATCGTCAGGATTCGCCGCTCGCTATTCCACCCGCCGAGCGCCGAGGTCGACCACACCCGCTTCCTCGGCTTCCCGCACGTCCTCCAGGGACAGCGGCTCTGTATCTACCTCGACCCTTCCCGCGAATGGCACCCCTCTGACGGTATCGCCGGCTTCCTCAACCGACTGTGGGACTGGCTCACCGATGCCGCCGGCGGAGCCTTCGATCCCTCGACCGCGATGTACCACGCTGTCGGAGGAGTACTCCACCGCGCCGACGACACGCCCACAATCGTCGTCCGCGAGTCCGGGCCCCAGAAGCGGCATCAGATCGCTCGACTCATCCCTCGGTCACCGCGCCGCTATGACCTCACTTATGCGACCGACCACGACGGACACCGCACACCCGTCTACGTGCTCGCGAGCGACCTCCCCTTCGGCGCGACATCCACCTTCGCTCTGCTCCTCGCGCTCCTGGACGACCCGTATCTTGACAGCGTTGGGGGACGATCACCAGAAGTTTCTCCACAGTCGCCCGCGTTTCTCACGACACTCCTCTCCAGCGCTCTACGAAACCCTGACGGCACCGAGCAGTACTTCGTACTTGCGGTACCTCACCCCGCAGGCGGGCCACACCATCTACTCGGCGGACGCCTCCCCGTGACTACCGCCGACGCCCTCCGGCGCCTCGCCAAAAAATACGGCACCGCGGTCAACCTTGATCCCGCGATCATCAACGCCGACATCCCCATCGAATGGTGCAGCATGTCTGACGAACGACAAGAGATCACAACCCGACGCGACGAAAACCGCCCCGTCAACGGCTTCCAAGGAAAGAACGTTCACATCTGGGGCTGCGGTGGACTTGGATCATGGCTCGCTGAATTCGTCGCACGTGCCGGAGCAAGCACCATCACCGTCTGCGACCCCGGTACGATCACGGGCGGACTCCTCGTTCGACAGAACTACACCGAGGCCGACATCGGACAGACAAAGGCCGACGCCCTCGCCGCACGCCTCAGGGCGATCCGCGATGACCTGACCGTGACTGTCGCAGAAGGAAACGTTCCCGACCCAGCCGTCTCCCTCGCGGCGGACCTCATTATCGATGCAACCGTCAGTCACAGCGTCACCGCCTACCTCGACACCCTCGCCGTCGAAGACCGCAAAGCGCTCATCGCCCAGGTCGCCACCGACGCTAGGACGGGAACACTCGGCATTGCCCACATCTGCGTGCCCGGCGTTGCCTGCACGCCGTCTGAACTTGACGATCAAGTAGGTCGCTCGGTGCTCGCCGATGGAGAGCTGGAGCTGTACCACCCGCTCTGGGAGGAGACAGCCATAGGCGACGAGCTAATCCCCACCAGAGGATGTTCGGTCCCCACATTCCACGGCTCGGCCGCAGACCTAGCAGCCGTCGCCGCGACACTCGTCAACATGATCGGTCTGCACCTCCAGCAGGCAGAGCCGTCTGCCTCGGGTACCCACCTCATCTCTCTGCCACACGCACCAGCAGGCCCTCGGCATCACTTTCTTCCCGTACCGTCAGACACTCGCCCGCTGAGATAGCCGCCCCGTCAGTTCGAGCTTGTGTGTACAGGGGAGACCAGGGCCGGAACGGACTTTTCGACGCCTTCGCTTCCCTGTCCGCGTCGACCGCTAGGCCGAATCTTGACTCCCAGCGTCACAAGCGCCCGCCGCACCGCCTGCTGACTGACCCCGAACCGCAGTCCGACATCCAGCAGCGTGGCACCATCCTCGTAGAGCCGCGCGGCCTCAGCGCGATCCTCCTCGGCCAGCCCCTTTCCGCGAATCGGTACGGACCGACGCACCAGGTGAGCGGCCGCCGTGCGCTTGTGAATCCCGAACCGCTCGGCCAGCCTCACCAGCGTCCAGCCCTGCCGGTACAGCGCGACCAGCTCATCAACCTGCTCCGGCTTCAAGAAGGTTTGAGCCATCCCAACTGAGCGAACCAGCCGGCCCCGTGCATCCACCACCGGAGGCTCGACTGGTCGCTTAGACTTCCTGTAAGAGCCTCGGGACCAGCGAGAAGCCACGGTCTTCAAGGCCGGGCCAATGTTCTCAAACTCCCTACGGAGGCCCACCATAGATTGGATGTTCAAACCCGCGACATCAGCGGGCTTTACGTCCTCTCCCGCACGCAGCCTGGCCTCATAGGCCAGCGCTGCGGCATGGAGCGATGGATCGAGCAGCATGTCGAAGGGCTCACCTGGGCTGGCTTCCACGAAGTCGCCGCCGTCGAGCTCGTACACGTTGATGCGGTCGAAGAACGCCTGATTGCAGATGCGCCGCAGCGAGTCGTCAATGCTCATGTAGATCGCGTGCATGTCGCCGGCGAGAGCAAGGCAGTCCTCCAAGTGGGCCTTGGCCTGGTCGTACTCGATCTGACCGGCGTCGATCCGGGAGTCGAGGAACGCGAGCCGGCGGGCGATGCGGTCTTGCTCCTCTTTGAGCAGGTCCAGCGGTACGGCCCCGGCGTGGTGGGCGTGCAACAGGCTTCGCCGTTCCTCGCGGAGTTTGTCGCGCTCCGCGGCGAGGGTGCGTCGCTCGACCTTGCTCGCGGCGTGGAGGTCATCGAACTGGCGGGTGAGCATGTGCCGCAGCGCGGTGACGATGTGCTCGGGAATCTGCACGCTCCGGTAGTAGTCCTCGACCTTCTCCTCGATGTCGCGGATCGGCATGGCCGGACGTACGCAGTTGGTGCGCTTGGAGTGCCGGCCGGCACACATGAAGTACGGATAGATGTTGCCGTGGCGGTTCTTGGCGTGGGTGACCATGAGTCGGGAGCCGCAGTCACCGCAATAGACGGTGCCTTTCAGGTAGTGCTCGTGCGTCTGCGTCCTCTCACCGGAGACCTGGTGCGCGGTGAGAACGTTCTGCACCCGATACCAGACCTCGGCGCTGACCAGCGGCTCGTGGAGCCCGTCGTACCTGGCGCCTCGGAAGATCACGTCGCCCTTGTAGTACGGGTTGGAGAGCATGTCCTGGATCGTGGTCAGACCGGGCGCTTTCGAGGGACGCTTCGGTGTTGGCACGGTCGTCAGCCCGCGGTCGACCAGCTCACTGTGCAGCATCGACGTGGAGTAGTTCCCGGTCGCGTATGCCTCGAACGCCCACCGCACCAGCGCGGCACGCTCGGGGTCCAGATCGACCGTGGGGACGTCGCGGCCGAGCTCGTCGCGCTTGTGAACGTTGAGGTAGCCGATCGGTGCGCGGCCGACCGTTCCGCCTGTGGCCGCCTTCTGCGTCATGCCCTTGGCGACCTCGTTGGCAAGGTTGCGGGAGTAGAACTCCGCGATGGTCGACATGATGCCGTGCAGCAGCATCCCACTCGGGGTCTCGTCAATGTTCTCCGTCGCGGAGACGAGCATGACTCCGGCCTCTTTGAGCGCGAGGTGGATCGCCACGTCGTCGGCACGATTGCGGGCGAGCCGGTCGACCTTGTGGACGATGCAGTAGGCGATCGAATGCGTCTTGACGTACTCGATCATCCGCATGAGTTCGGGCCGGTCGGCCTTGCGCGCGGATTCGCCCGCGTCCACGAACTCCTCGATCACGATGGCGTTCAGGTCGCGGGCCTTGCGGAGATTCGCGTCGCGCTGCGCGGGGATCGAAAATCCCTCGTCGCGGCCACCGCGCTCGGCTTGCTCCTTGGTGGACACGCGCAGGTAGGAGACGGCGAGCGTCGTTGTTTCGCCGAGGTGGTCGAGGCTTGATGGCGGTGCTGGGGGCGCCAAGGTCATGAGTCGTGTTTCCTCTCACCGATGGGTGGGAGCCAGAACGACGACGAACCGTCGCACGGTGCGACTCGTATTGGGAAACACGACCTGCGGGTTCAGAGCCGCAGGTAAGCCACAAGGGCAACAGGACTGCGCACCCAGCCGGATTGAGTGATCTGGCCGTGGCGTCGGATCTATTATACTCCGCCGTCCTCTCGCGGCTCAGGAGTCACGGGAGGCGGTGTGGTCGTCCGGCGGTCTTCCTCGGCACGGGCGACGGCCATGCCGAG
The DNA here is from genome assembly GCF_009602465.1 of Cumulibacter manganitolerans. NCBI lineage: Bacteria > Bacillati > Actinomycetota > Actinomycetes > Geodermatophilales > Geodermatophilaceae > Cumulibacter > Cumulibacter manganitolerans. The sequence goes on from NZ_WBKP01000002.1 coordinate 135,211, forward strand.
GAAGACCTGCGCGAGCTTGTGCAGATCAGGTGACTGCCTGGGCACCGCCTCTACGCGGAAGCGCCTGTCCTGGCCGCGCTTGCGCCGTTGCTCCCGGTTCACGGCAGCTCTCCGGTGTTCGGGTCGAGGCCGGCGTAGAAGTCGTCCTCGGCCTGACGGCGGGCAGCGACGTCATCGAGGACGAACTGGACGAAGTCCTGGTCGCGGTTCGGGATGATGCGGTCCTCGACGGGCTCGGCGGGGTCCTCGCCGGGCCAGGCGGTCTGCCGAGTCGGGCGGTCGCGGTCCAGGCGGGTGCCGCAGGCGGCGACCCAATCACGGAGCCGCTGGCGGGCGTCCGCGAAGTCGCGGTGCCAGCCCAACGGGGCGGAGGCGTTCTGCTCGACGTCGTAGGCCGCGAGCCAGTGGAGGTGCAGAGCGGAGAGCTCCCAGACGAGCTCGGGGTGGTGGTGCCAGAACGGCGGCACCACCGAAGCGGGCAGGCCATAGGTCGCCCGGAGCCAGTTCACCCACTTGTTCAGCTCCAGCCACTCGGCCTCAGCCTCGTCGGCAGTGAGCAGGTTCCAGTTAATCGGGTGCGGCGGCTCGGGCAGCAGCGGAGCGTCGAAGGCCTCGGGCTCGTCGCCCAGGTCTGGCTCGTCGGGCTCGGGCGCGGTGTCGTGATCGCTCACCGTGGTCACCGCGGTTCACAGCCCGAGCGCCGGAGCGGCGCTCGGGCTCTCGCGGCGGCCCATGCCGGCGGACTGCCCGACGGGCTCGGCCGTCGAGGCGGGCTGGCGGCGGGTGCGGTCAACCTCGTAGCTCGTGCGAGCGAGGTCGTGGCCGAGCTTCTTGGCGACGAACTCCTCGGCCTTGACCGTCTCGCCGTCTGGGCCGGTGCGGCCGTACTGGCGGGTGTAGCCCTCAGCAACGAACTTGTCGCCCTTCGCGAAGCGGGCGTGGGCGCGCTCGGCGGTCTTCTGGAACGCCACGAGGTCGTGGAAGGTCGTCTCGGTCTGCGTGAACGACCCGTCCGGCTCCTTGCGGTAGTGCTCCTGTCCGATCTTGGCGTAGAACCGGGCGTCGCCCCGCTCGGTGTAGGTGAGCTGCGGATCGGAGGCGATAAACCCAGAGACGGATTCCTGAGTGTGGAGAGCCATCGGACTGTCCTTCTTTCTGACATCGGCGCAGGCCCCGCAACGGGGCCGCTCTGTCAGACAGGTGCGCCCGGCGGCTCCTCCAAGCGGTGCTGCAAGGCCGCCTCGATGGCGGCCCGGTCGGCGCGGAGCTGTTCGGCGTCGGGTCGGATGGTCCAGGTCCGCATCCGGGTGACGATGGGCGGCGCGGAGCGCAGCAGCACGAGCGCGGTGCCGAACGGCAGGGTGCGGATGGTGTCGGGCGGCATGATCGGCACCCGGCGGATCGACCGCTGAGCGGAACGAGAGCCCTGGTCTCCGATAGTGGTGGAGTCGGTCACCTCGTCACGCTCCCCAATCAAGGTCGTGAGGTCGTGGAGGTCTTTCGAGTTGGATGCGCCCCCGAGGATGATCTTCACGATCGAGGCGTCCCAGATCGCGCCGGCCGCGTTCTCCGACCACTTCTCCCTGGCTTGGGCGAGCGACTGGAGCACGGGCATGGTTGTGATTCCCGTGCCGCCTCCTTCGGCCATGAGCGTCGGCAGGGACGGCAAAGGGGCGAGGTTGCCGACCTCATCGAGCGCGAGCAGCACGGGCGGGTCGAGCCGGGCGCCGGGGCTGCGGGCGGCGATGCGTCGGGCGGCCTCGACGAGATCTTCGACGAAGGCGGCGACCAGGGCGGCGGAGTTGTTGGCTCCGGCTCCGGTCGCCAGCAGGTAGAGGGTTCCCTTGGCGCGCAGGAACGCTTCGGGGTCGAGGTCCTCGCCGTCCCGCGGGTTCACCGCGTCGAGCACGCGCGGGTCCGCGAGCGCGGCGAGGGCGAGGGAGACGCCTTGCCAGATGGAGTCGCGGGTTCTCGGGTCGGAGTCGATCATGGCCTGCAAGGAGTCGGCCCATCCGGTGGCGGCTTTCGGGTTGGCGGTGAGGATCGCGACCGCGTCGGCGGCGGCTGCCGGGTCGAGGGTCCACCGGAACAGCTCACCCGGTCCGCGCCGGTCCAGCGCCGCAGCATGGAGCAGGGCTTGAAGCGCGGTGCGGGTCTTTCCTTCCCAGAACCCGCCGCCCTCGACCCCGCCGGCGGAGAGTCCGGTGCCGGCGGCGAGCCCGGACGCGCGGATCATCGCGGTCAGGGGGTCCTCGCATCCCCGGATGGGCGACCAGCGCAGCCCTGCGGGGACGCCTTCGGCCAGGTGCTGCGGGTCGAAGACAGCGACCGGCCCGACCTTCTCCCGTGCCCGCAAGGTGGCGGTGAGGTTGTCGGGCCGCGTCGAGGTGGTGACGACGGCGCCGGGGGCGTCCAGGATCATGTTGATGACGATGTGGGCGCCCTTCCCGGAGCGCGGCGGCCCGATCAGCAAGATGCTGTCCTCGACGGAGGCCCAGACGCCTTTACCGCGCGAGCTGCCGATCCGGTAGCCGATGTCCTCCGGCCGCGGCTTGTCGAGTGAGGGCCGCAGGTGCCCTGCCCTGCGCAGCAGTGCTCTCTCGGATGTGGCGCGGGCGACGTCACTCCGCGTGGCGATCCCGACGATGCGGTACGGGTCGTTCTTGAGCTGTCGGCCGTGTTCGCGGGCGAACCCCCAGATGAACAGGGCGACGGCCGTCGTCGCCAGGATGAGGGCCGTCGCCGTGATCCAGTAGGCGACCGCGCTCAGGCCCGGTGCGCTGAACGCGGCGGCCGGGTCGCTGGGATGGACGAGCACGGCGAGCCCCGTCTCGATGCCGCCGGCTGGCTGGCTCGTGCCGGTGATCCAGGCGGCGAGGGAGGCGGCGCCGCGCAGGATGCCGGCGAGGATCACGGCGGCCACGAGGAGGCCGATGCCGAAGTTGGTCATCTCGTCCCCGAGCGGGCCGGCCGGACGGGGCGTGCTCATCTGGTCGCCGCCTCGGGGTGCCCGATCGTGACGGCGCCGGAGACGCGGCCGAGCAGAATGACCTCGCGGGTCGGACTGGCCGCGAGCTGGTCGACGGCGATCAGAGCGCGGGCGGCACCATCCGGACCGGCGTCGGAGTGGGCGATGACGACAGCGATCGCGACATCCTCGCCCGGTACGAACCCTTCCCCGTAGAGCACCGGCAGGGCCGGCACTGCCGGTTCGGGCATCGGCTGCGGGTCCGGACGACGGCGTTTGCCGGGCGTGACGATGTCGGTGAACACCGATCCGTCCGCCTCGCGGACCTCAACCCGTACGGGGGCACGGCGCTGGTCGGTGAGGTGGTCGAGGATGCTGGCGAAGTCCTCGCGGCGCCAGGGCGGCGCGAACGGCTCCGGCAGGTGCGGGGTCCGGTCGATGGTGACGGTCATCCGCCCGTCTTCGGCGATGTCCATGACGACGTGCGGCAGCACCACCGGCACGCCCGGCTCCTCGGCCTCCCGGTCCTCGCGGTGGTCGTGGTGGGCCGGCTCGCCGGGGGTGCGCTTGTCGTGGGGCCGGCTCATCGTGCGCCCTCGGATTGGTTCGGGAATCCCGATGCGCCGTCAGGAATCTCGGGAACATGAGACCTCGCCGCTGTCTCTATTGCTACGGGTTCTTTTCGGGTGCTCATACCCGGTAGGTGCGTTCTGTCCGCCCCGGTGCTGGGTTCGCCGGTGTCGCGCGACAGTCTGAAAGTTCTTCGGGATTCCTGAAGGTTTCGGAGTATTCTCGAAGTATGTGCAGGATTTCTGAACTGGAACGCTGATGGCTCTGACGCCTGTGCGGAGCGTGGCGACGGCGCCGGTGCTGGTGTCGCCGCAGGATGCTGACGATTTCGAGCAGGAGCTGATCGATCAGTTCGCGTTGGCGCAGGCGTCCGCGGGGATCTCGGACGGTTACATCACGAGCTCGCGTTCGGTGGTGTTCGAGTTCGCGAGGTCGCTGTCGGGTCCGGCCTGGACGGCGAGGTACGCGGACGGCGACCGGTTCCTCGCGGAGCAGCGGCGGCTGGGGCGGGCGCAGTCAACGCGGGCGGGCAAGGCGGGCATGATCGCCCAGTTCTACGACTTCCTCATCACCCGCTACCTCGGCGACATCCGTGCCGCGACGGGCGTGATCGTCGAGCAGCCCATAGATGAGTGGAACCGCCCGTCCGGAGTGTCCCTCGGCAAGGTTCGCGTCCCGCCGTCGGACGCGGAGATGACGGAGTTCTTCGACCGTTGGCGGGCGTCGGTCGCGAATGCCAGGAAGTATCTGCCTGCGGCGCGGGACTACTTTACGGCGTCGCTCTGGCGACGCCTGGGTCTGCGGATCAACGAGTCGGTCATGCTCGACATCCGGGACTGGCGGCCCGACCTCGGACAGATCGGCAAGCTGCATGTCCGGTTCGGGAAGGGCTCACGCGGCCGCGGCGTCAAGCCGAGGCTGATCCCCGCGATCAACGGCGCCGCCGAGCTGATCGACTGGTGGCTGGCCGAGGTGCGCCCGCAGTTCGGGTCGGATTGGAGCGACCCGGACGCGCCGATGCTGCCCAGCGAGCGGATCGATCACGAGTTCGGCCGTTCGGTTCGGGTCGGCCCGAACGCGCTGCGTCGGGCGCTGGCCGATCAGACCGAACGGTGGCTGCCCGCCTGGTCGGGGCGGATGACCCCGCACGTCCTGCGACACTACTGCGCGTCCTCGCTCTACGCCGCGGGCATGGACTTGAAGGCGCTGCAGGAGCTCCTCGGGCACAACTGGCTCTCGACGACGAGCCAGTACATCCACGTCCGCAGCGACCACATCGAGACCGCGTGGCATCAGGCCAACGCCCGCATCGAACGACGCCTGGGAGGAGAGGGCTGACATGCTCTGGAACCTGCGGTTGAAGGCCGCCGAGCGCGGCATCTGGAAGTCCGCCGAGCTGCGGCGGATGCTCGCTGACGCGGGCCTGGAACTGAGCCTGGGGAAGATGTCGGCGCTCTGGACCGGCACCCCGAAGACGATCCGCCTCGACGACCTCGACGTGATCTGCCACGTCCTGGCCTGCGAGCCCAGTGACCTCCTCGTCCGCGAGCCCGCGAAGGTCGCCGCCCGCAAGCCGGCACAGGAGAAGATCGCCGGCGCGAGCGATGTCCCGCCGATCGTCCGGCCCCGACCAGGGAACCCACGCTCGACACCACCGCTATGAGCACGACGCTCGGGTTCAACGAGCGGTTTCGGCCCCCACGGACCTGCTTCACCTGCGGCGTGAACCGAGCGGCCTGGACCCGCCCGCGGGTCGAGTACTGCTACGAGTGCATGCCCGGCGGACCGTTCACCCCGCCACCGTGTGAACGATGCGGCTCGAGCGCCTACTTCAACCAGGGCCGCTGCGAGCTCTGCCATCCCGGCAGTCCCCGCTATCCCGGAGCCTGCAAGGACTGCCTCGCCTGGGGCGTTTGCCGGCAGAACAACTGGCTCTGCTGGGCCTGCCGCTGGTGGCGCCAGCACTACCCGGTCGGCGACTGCGTCTACTGCGGGCGGCACGTCACGATCGGGGTGCAGGGCGCCTGCCGTCTCTGCCTGGAATCCGCTCGCCGCGTCACCGAGCCCGGCACCGCCCCGGACCCCGCCGATGGCGTCCGCTACGGGCTCCAGCTCTTCTTCGCGAACATGCCCGCGCCGCGCAAGCCCAAACGGTCCACATCGGGGATTCGTGCGCTGCGGAAGGCTCTGGCCGCTCAGGTCGACCGGCAGGCCAACTGGGACCAGCCCGAGCTGTTCCACCTCGATCCGGACCCCGAGTTGCTGCGGCAGGCGACGACGGCCGGCGCACGGGAGTGGACCTACCGAACCGACACGATCGTGTTCGCGCACGCGGAGAGATTCGGCTGGTCCGAGCGGCAGACGAACCAGGTCCGCCGGTCGTTGAAGATGATCCAGCTGATACGACCCGACGGCGCCACCCAGGTCCGCGCCAGCGAGGTCCTGCGGCTGAGCGGCTACGACACCAACACGAACCGGGTCTCCACCCTCGACGTTCTCGCCGAGGCCGGGTTCCTGATAGATGACCAGGTGCCGCACATCGTCCGCTACTTCGACGCCAGGACCGCGGGCCTGCCGGAAACGATGACCAGCCAGCTCGCCGTCTGGTTCGACCTCATGCGGCACGGCTCGACCATCCCGCCGCGGCGCAAGTCCCGAGACGATAACACCACCCGCACCCTGATCCTCGGGATCATGCCGATCCTGCACGCCTGGGCGAACGCCGGCATCGACTCCCTCGCACAGGTCACCCGCCGCATGATCGCCGACAGCCTGCCCGCCGAGCCCTCGCAACGGCACTGGGCCGACCGGGGGCTGCGGTCAGTGTTCGCCGTGATGAAAGCCCGCAAGCTCGTGTTCACCGACCCGATCCGCAACCTGCCGATTGTCAACACGCGCACCACGATCCCGATGCCGCTGGACGCGGCCGCGATCCGCGCCGCACTGAATCACCCCGACCCCGCGACCGCGCTCGGCGTCGCGATCGTCTCGTTCCACGGCCTCACCAACGGCCAGACCCGCGCGATCCAGCTCACCGACGTCGTCGACGGGCGCCTCACCCTGTACGACGGACGCTCGATCCCTCTGGCCGAGCCCGTCAGGGTCCGCCTCGCCGCCTGGCTCGACTACCGCGCCCAGAGATGGCCCGCCACGATCAACCCGCATCTGTTCCTCACCCAGCAGACCGCGCCCCGACTCTCCGCACCGGGCCACTCCTTCCCTTGGAAGAAGGCTGGTCTGAACCCGCAGTCGCTGCGCACCGACCGCATTCTGCAGGAGATCTACGCGACCGGCGGCGACGTCCGCCGCATCTGCGACCTCTTCGGCATCGGCATCGAGGCCGCTCTGCGCTATGCCACCAATCTCGGCCACGCCGCGTTTCGCGAGCAGATCCCCGCTCCTGCCCGAGCGCTCGACGGTGACTAGGCCGAGGGGGGAATCCTGCGGACGCGGACTGCCGCTGCGGCGGGGAGCGAGAGCACTACCCGTTTGTGCCCTACGGTCATCTCGATCATGGATGCCTGGGGGTTGAAGTCGTTCACGCGAACCCGGGTGCCGACGGTGATGCCGTGATCCTGGAGGTAACGGAGCACGTCGGGGGAACGGTCGGAGACTCTGGCGATATCTGCCTTGGTGCCCGCGGTGATCTCGGTCAGTGGTCTGCTGTCGTCGGCCGGCACCGTTCCGTCGGCTGCGGGGATGGGATCGCCGTGGGGGTCGGTGGTCGGGTGGCCTAGGACGGTGTCCATTCGGTCCAGCACGAGGTCGGAGATGGCGTGTTCGAGCCGGTCGGCCTCGTCGTGGACCTGGTCCCAGCCCAGGCCGAGCGCCTCGACGAGGTAGGTCTCGATAATGCGATGTCGCCGGACGATCTCGACCGCGATCGCCCGGCCCGCATCGGTAAGGCTGATCGGCCCGTAGGGTTCGTAGTCGATATGCCCGTCGCGGGCGAGCTTCTTCAGGTTCGCAGACACCGTCGATGCGGTGACTCCGAGCTGCGCGGCGAGGTCCGTCGTGGACGGCTCTCCGCCGGGCCACTCGTGGGCCTTCCAGATCAGGGTGAGGTAGTCCTCGACCATCCGGGTGAGAGCAGGGTGCGGCATCTTGCCCATGCTATCCACGCACCGCCGTCGAAGTCTCGGCAGCCGGAATCGGCGCGGCCTGGGCTCGCCGGAACGGCGCCGCGAGCGTAGGGAGAATGTCGCGGCGGTGCGCGATCAGGAATCCAATCGCGAGCACGGCCTGGATGGCGCTGAGTACGTATCGGCCGGTGGTGTCGGTGACGACGAACTGCACGGCGAACAGGGCCGCGAGCCCGATCGCGGACCACCAGTGGAACCGGAGGGCGAGGATGATCGCCACGCCCAGCAGCGTCTGCGTCGCGGTCAGGGTGAACTCCTCGATCTGCCGGGCGTCCAGCGCCAGCGACGCGGGGCCACCACCGGCGAAGTGCGCGATCGGGAGGGAGCCGACCAGCAGGCTCCACTGGTTGACCTTCGACGCGATGAGCGTGCCGATTGCCGCCGCCCCCATCCCACGCAGGGCGAACATCACCGCGATGATGAACTCCGGTGCCTCGGAGGCCAGCGGGGCAAGCCACTGCACGAGGAAGTAGCTGTCGATGCCCAGCGACGACCCGGAAGCGACCAGCGCCTCCGCGAACGGCTCCGCCGAGAGCAGGATGATCGCGGCCGAGATCACGAAAAGTCCGATGACTGCGACTCGTCGTGGGCGGGTGTTCATCCCGGCGATCAGCGCGGCGGCGCCGACGAACTCCTCCTCGCCATCATCGTGGGTCTGCCCGGCACGCCACAGGTACAGGCCGAACACGAGGATCAGCGCGGCGCCGAACCAGATCGGGATGCTGCCCATCAGCGGTATCGCGAACGCGACCACGGCGAGGATCGCGAGGAATCCGATGTCCAGGCGGCTCTCCTTCGGCAGGTCGAGGAACCGCGGTGAGGCCGTTCCCCGTGCCCGGGCGACACGGCGGGCGACCAAGAGCGAGACGACAACCACGAGCGGCCACCCGAAACCGAGCAGCAGCCGGTTCGAGCCGGTCATGTTCGCCGCCGCGTAATGCAGGTATTCGGCGTCCGACCCGGACCGGAACGCGTAGTACAGGTCCACCGCGTACTCCGGGAGCACCGCGATCAGCGCGAGCAACGCGATCGCCAATGCGCCGGAGATGTCCTTCTGCGCCGCCTCCGCCGCCCACGCGAGCAAGAACGCTGCCGCGACAACAGCAGCACCGAACACGAGCATCTCCAGCACCGGGAACAACTCGATCCCCGTGAGCCGCAATACCAGGGCGGGAGCGGCGATCAGCAAGCACAACAGGACACGGCGGACAAGGGCGGCGGGCATGGCATCTCTCCTGGACGCGCCGCAGCACGGGGAGGATCTCCGGCCACGGCAAAGGACCGAAGGTCTCGCTCGCCTCACGAACTGAGGTGGGGCGCCGGGCCGATCATCGTGACCGCCAGTGTGTCGACGCACCGCATCCAAGCCGAAGCCCGGACGGAACTACTCCCCTTCGGGAATAAGCCTGACGCACCCCGATCGGATGTGTCTACGCACACCTCAGAGTTAGAGAAGTCACACATCTCGGCCCCGTTGCTTCGGGTTCCGTGAACCCGCACCCTCAGCTAGCCTGAATGGGCGCGTGGAAGCTCAGGTTCCCTGGATTTCCGAACGGATTCCGTGGAACCCGTTACCTTTGCCGGTCATGCGGCCGGTGGTGTCGAAGGCTGTGAGCTCGGCGGGATGGAGCTGGTGCTGGACGATGAAGGAGCGGTCCTTGATCCGCCACAGTCCCTGCCCGGTGCCGAGGCCTGGTAGGAGCTTCTGCTCGGTGCCGGTCAGCCCGAGCGCGGCGGCGGTCGTGCCGAGCTGGTCGGGCTCCTGCCGGTAGATCACTCTCGTCTCGGCGTTGGCGAGAAGCGACGAGGCCAAGGCGCGCATGGAGGAGCCCTGATCGCCCACGTTCTCCAGGTCGGACAGTTTGTGGAAGATCAGCATGTTGGCGATGCCGAAGTGCCTCGCGAGCCTCCACTGGGCGTCCATCCGCCGCAGCAGGGCGGGATACTGCATCAGCCGCCAGGCCTCGTCGTAGATCACCCATCGTCGCCCGCCGTCCGGGTCGGACAGGGCCGATTCCATCCACGCGCTGGAGCAGGTCATCAGGACGGAGATGAGGGTGGAGTTCTCCGCGACCCGGCTCAGGTCGAGGGAGACCATCGGCAGAGAGGGGTCGAACCGCACCGTCGATGGGCCGTCGAATAATCCTTGCAAGTCCCCGGCGACGAGCCGGCGCAGGGCGTGGCCGACGAGCCGGCCGTCCTCCGCCAGCCGGCCGTCCACGTCATCGGTTCGGTTGGGGGTGAGAACGCGGTCGACGACCATCGGCAGGATCGGCACCTCTGCGGAGCGCACGGCGTCGGCCAGGGCGAGGTCGATGGAGGTGTGCTCCAACGGGGACAAGGGCCGGTCCAGCACGGTCTCGGCGAGCGCGCCGATCAGGTCGCGGCGGCGGGAGGCGACCTGGGTGACCCATTCGGCATCCGACACGCTCGCGGGTCGGTAGCCGGCGTCGAGGGGATTGAGCCGGGTGGACAAGCCGTGGCCGAGGATGATCGCCTTCCCGCCGACCGCTTCCGCGACGGGCGTGTGCTCGCCCTTCGGGTCGCCGGGGACGTAGACCCGGCGGCCGAACGGCAGCGACCGGCTGTAGAGCGACTTCGCCAGGCTCGACTTCCCGCAACCCACGATGCCGGCCAGGACGATGTTCGGCGCGGTGATGACCCCGCGCTGGTACAACACCCAGGGGTCGTAGACGAAGGAGCCGCCCGAGTAGAGGTCCTGGCCGACGAAGACCCCGGAGGAGCCGAGGCCGCCTTCGGCAAGGAAGGGGAACTGGCCGGCGAGCGTCGCGGAGGTGTCCTGGTGCTTGGGGAGCCGGAACCTGCCCGGCGTCCGCAGCGCGGCCGGCCCGGTTTCGCCGCTCGCGGGCAGGTAGGTGGTGGCGCGCTTCTCGACCTGCTCGGCCTCCCACTTCGCCTTCGCCCGCTCCCGCTTGGCCTGACGGGCGTCGGCCTCGACCTGCGCGGCGGCCTGCCGGCGGGCCTTGCGGTGCTTGCGCCGTTCACCCTCCGGGCCGACCAGGACGCTCGTATGCAGCCGGCCCTCCTCCTCGCCGGTCACAGCACAAACCCCCGGCCGTGCGCCGAGGACGCCGGCGGCCGGGCGAACCAGTCCGTCGCCGCGGCCGCCCGGCTCGGCCGTGCGCTCGGCTGCGCAGCCGCCCGGTTCTTCGCCGCCGCGAGCTCGACGTCCGTGAGAACAGGTTCGACGTCGTACTCGCGAAGCAGGGAGACGTGTCCCATGAACGGGTTGTAGGTCAGCGAGTAGACCTCGCTCGTCGCGGTGCGGTCGAGCTTCCCGGCCGGCGGGGCGTCGTACACGTACCCGTTCTCGAGCGCGGCCTGCGTGGTCTCCTCGCCAAAGTCGAACCCGGCCAGGCGCTCGATCGCCGCATCGGCGCCCTCGCGCCTGATGAGATCCAGCACCTCGTCGGCCTCGGAGCCGTCCAGGAACACGACGCTGATCCACCGCGGCGCAGCCTCCGAGTGAGGCGCCTGCTCTACGTCGAGCGAGGCCGGGTCGAACTCGGCAAACACGGTCAGGTCGGTGTAACTGCGCAGCGCGGCCTCGGCCGCCCACTGCGGGAACAGGCCCTCGTTCTCGGGATGCGAGCCAGGATTGTCGAGGGCGTACTGGCGGGCTTCGCCGGCCGCGCTGAGGTAGACGGCGAGCTCGCGCAGAGCCCGGCCTGGATCGACGGGGGCTCCGGCGCCAGTGAACAGGTCGCGGCCTTCGACGCTCTCGCCGCTGGCGGAGTCCTCGATGCGGTAGGCGTAACGCTGGTGCTCGCCCAGCGGCTCGTCAGGCCACACCGTCAGCGTCAGCGTCCCGATGCGCGCTGCCGTTCGGGCCGGTTCGCTGGGCGCGGCAAGATACCAGGCGATGCGGCCGGAGTGCTGGGCGGCGGCGTCGAGCCGCCACTCCACCGTGTCCAGCAGCGTGCCGGCCTGGTGCAGCTCGTCCGCGGCGGCGAGTGCCGAGGTCGCCCCGGCCGCCTGGTCTCCGGCGTCGTCGCGGGCCAGGACGCGGTGGTCGACGTGCGCGGCGGCAAGCTGGTCGAGCACCTGCCGCAACGACCGGACGCCGGCGAGCAGGTCACCGAGCACGGGGTAGGTCGCGGCGGGCTCGGGCATCACACGGGTCGCGTGGGCGAGGCCGCGCAACGCAGCGGACGCCTCGGCGGCATCGGCCCTGGGGTCATCGAAGGTCGGCATGATCGGACTCCTTGCGTTCGGTTCGTGAGGTCGCCAGGCAGGTGCGCCCGTTCAGACCGACCGGCACAGCGGCAGCGCAGCGACGGTGAACGCCTGGGCCTGCTGGCCGACCAGTCGGCGGGTCTCGCAGCTAGCCTGGATGGCGGCCTGCTCTACGGCGGCCACGGCGGCATCCAGCTCCTCGACGCTCGGTGCGGACACGGAGATGAGGCCGGAGACGCGCAGGACGCCGTGCCCGGCGGTCAGGTCCGCCTCCTGCTGCAACACGTCTTCGTACTCGGCCGTCTGGGCCGCGTCCTCGATCTGGCCGATCTTGCGGCGCTGGGCGGCATCGGAGATGAGCTCGGTCTTCTTCTTCCGCAGGTCCCGCGCCGCCTGGTCGGCCCGGACGGGCGTGTAGTGCAGCGCGAGGGTGCGCAGGATGCCGTTGGACAGCACCAGCGGGGCCAGGAAGCCGGGGTAGACCTGCGAGCGGGGCCATTCGTTGATCCACAGCACCGCATGGAAGGCGGAGTCTGAGCGCAGTCGTTCCCAGGTCTCGGTGACCGCGACGGGGCCGGCGGTGGCGAGGTCGCGGCCGAGCGTGCCGTGGCGTTCCAGGGCAGGTGCGGCGGCCGGATCGTAGGCCGAGCGCAGGATGACGGCCACCTCGCCGGGCGTCAGCCACCCGGTCGAGGTCAGCTCCGCGGCACGAAGCGCCGTGGTCAGGGTGGTCATCTCCTGGCGCAGCACCGCGGCGGCCCCGCGCATCCCGCCGCCGGCGGTCCTGACCTGCCGGGCGGCCGTCTTCATGTCCAAGGCGAGTGAGATGGTGGTGGCGTGGCGTTCGCCCGCGGGGCCGGCGCGGTCGATGAGCTCCCTGTAGGTCGTCGCAGCCCAGGAGCCGTCGTCGGTTCCGTGGGTGCGCCACCACTCCGCGAGGCCGCTGCCGGAGTCCGGCAGGGTCCGCTCGGAGACCTGAATGCGGGCGATCCGCGCGGAACGGCAGGCGGAGGCCAGGACGCGGCCCCACCCGGAGACGCGGCGCTGCTGCTCACCGGGGTCGAGGAGGATGAACGCGGGATGGCTCACGCCGAGGATCGCAGTGAGGGTCCGAGCGTGCGGATCGTGGATCATCGCGGCCCCGGTCTCGGGGTCCTCCCACTCCCGCAACGGCGCGGCGTCGCCCGGCAGCGCGAGCGTCCCGGCCGGGCGGGGCTTGATGACGCGGCGGCGGTAGATGAGCTGGGCCAGGTAGGTTCGCGCGGCCCAGCGGGTCACGATGGGCACCCACTCGATGAGCTTCCGGCCACCGGCCGGGATCGCGGCCAGCAGGGCGCAGGTCGCCCACACCGGGCATGTGAACAGGAGTCCTTCGCCGCCAGCCAGGTAGAGGCCGGCGACAACAAGCAGGACCGCCAGGCCCAACACGACGAGCTGCGGCAGGGACAGGCCGAGCATGATGCCCCGCTTGGTCAGGCGGGAGAACTGCACGGGCCGCAGCGGATAGGCCGAGACCTCGGGATCGGTTCGGGTCATGACGTCACTCCTTCGATGCGCTCGGCGGGGTCGGTGTGCGAGGCGGCGGCGCCGAAGGCGCAGCGGTCGTCGGTGTGGTCGGGCCGCTTGGAGCCGGCCTGGTGGGTGCGGGGCCGCTCGGTGCCGGTGTGTTCGGGGCTTGCGTGCTGGGCGGCGGCGGGGCGGACTGCTCGCTGGCGGCCGAGGCGTGGACTTCGGCGGCCCCTCCGACCGCGGCGCCGGCCTTCGGCCCAGCGGTCGCGGCGGCCTTGGCTACGGCCGCTCCTGCGATCACGGCGGCCCCGACCGGCCCG